>WJJN01000682.1 GCA_014729735.1 Candidatus Zhuqueibacterota bacterium | reverse complement strand
TATCAAACCGACGAGAACCGGCGTAATGATCGCTAATGTGCCTGGAAAAAGCATGCCATGAATTGCGCCGGTAGTGCTGATATCCACGCATCGTGCGGAATCTGGCAATGCCTTGCCTTCCATTAATCCGGGTATTTCTTTAAACTGCCGTCTTACCTCTTCGATCATTTTAAAAGCCGAGTTACTTACTGCCTTGAAAAGAGCAGATGAGAAAAAGTAAGGCAACATACCCCCAATCAATAATCCCATAATAACTGTCGGTTCCTTGATATCCGCAGCTTCGACTTTTGCGGCAGTCATATATGCCGAAACCAGTGCCATAGCAGCAAATGCTGCTGAGCCGATTGCGAAGCCTTTCCCAATAGCAGCCGTGGTATTGCCCACTGCATCGAGATTGTCCGTGATCTCCCGAACCTTTGGATCGAGTTCTGCCATTTCCGCGATACCACCTGCATTGTCAGCGACCGGTCCGTAGGAATCAACCGCGACGACCATACCTGTGGTTGCAAGCATTCCGAATGCTGCCATTGCCACACCGTAAATACCTGCAAAATGATACGACACAAGAACTGATATACCTAAAACCAGCACCGGGAGCGCTGTCGAAGCCATACCAATCGAAATTCCACCGGTAACTGTAATTGCCGGTCCGCTTTGAGAATCTTCAGCCAATTGTTTTACCGGCTTGTATTTATAAGACGTATAATATTCACTCGTCAATCCGACAATAACACCGGAAACAACGCCGGCAATTGTCGCATAAAATGGTCCCATCAGCGAATATCCTTCAAAGGCGATCCCCTGAGATTTCACTATAAAAAAAGTAGCGGCTGCTGTTAGAATCGCGCTGATATACGTGCCTCCCATGAGCGCCGACTGCGGATTTTTCTTTCCCATCATTTTGACGTAAATGACGCCGATCAATGAAGAGACAATGCCGGCACTTGCAATCAAAAGCGGCAGCATTCTCAACTGAGGAGCAGCGAGTCCCAGAGATGCTGCAATTGCCATCGCTGCGATGATCGATTCGACATACGATTCGAGCAAGTCTGCGCCAAGCCCGGCAACATCTCCTACATTATCGCCCACATTATCTGCGATTACTGCAGGATTGCGGGGATCATCTTCAGGAATGCCTGCCTCGACTTTGCCGACCAGGTCCGCTCCCATGTCCGCTCCTTTTGTGAAAATACCGCCTCCGCTTCGTGCGAACAGTGCGACCAGACTGGCACCCATTGCATATCCGTTAATTATAGTCGGTTCACCCTGGAACAGCAGAACAACTACGCAAAGCCCCAGCAGAGCTAATCCGACAACACTAATACCCATGACAGCACCACCGGAGATGGCAATACCAAGAGCGCCTTTTGTGCCACCGGTAACAGCGCCCTGAGTTGTTCTGGCATTCGCACGCGTTGCGATACTCATGCCGATGTATCCTGCTAATGCAGAAACAACTGCTCCGGCAATGAATGAAATAGCTGTTTTCCACGTCAATCCAACATCACGAATAAGAGGTGAAAAACTGATTAATGCTGCAATAACGATAACAAAGATTGAAACATACGTATATTCTCGTTTTAAGAACGCTTTGGCACCCTGCTGCACTGCGGTTGAAATTTGGATCATCTTATCGGTACCCTGCTCCCGCTTTAAGATGTCGAAAATCAAATAGACTACAAAACCAAGTGCGATCAGACTTGCTGCAAATGGAATAATAAGAGAACTGAAACTAATTACTGAATCCATTTATTCACTCCTTGTGCGATTTAGATATTCACCTGACTCCAGTTCAACATTTGGAATCAATAAACTGTTATTCTTCCTCTGGTGTTTCTTCTTCTTCGCCTTCGGCTTCTTCCTCAGGCTCTTCACCTTCCTCAAGCTCAAGCTCAGCTTCAACAGGCTCTTCGACAATCGCTCGCACTGTTGCCACGTTCGCGACTAAGATATCAGGCTCCGTCACTATTTCGGCTTTTTCGATTGTTAGATCACTGACGTGAATCGAATCACCCAATGCTAAATCCGATACATCCACTTCTATGTGCTCGGGTATATCCAGCGGCAGACAACTAATTTCGATTTCATGTAAAGAATGATTGAGAACTCCTCCCTCTTCTTTGACACCTATCGGCTCACCAAGCAAGTGGATGGGCACTTCGATATTAATCTTTTCTTTCAGTTTTACGCCCATCACATCAATGTGAAGCAGTTTGCTGGATACCGGATCAAACTGCATCTCTTTAATAATGATTTTTCGCGCTCTTTTATT
Organism: Candidatus Zhuqueibacterota bacterium; assembly: GCA_014729735.1. Classification (GTDB taxonomy): domain Bacteria; phylum Zhuqueibacterota; class Zhuqueibacteria; order Thermofontimicrobiales; family Thiofontviventaceae; genus Mariaggregatimicrobium. The sequence goes on along the minus strand of WJJN01000682.1, from coordinate 16,092 downwards.
ATCTATTTTAAGATCAATCAACCCGGATTCACTTCCGACAATCTGATTTAAGTGAACAGAATCAAAGAGTAATGGAATACTTTTTTGATCATGTGCATAATATATTCCCGGGATCATTCCCTCTCTTCGCATTTTTCGAATAGCCTTTTTTCCTGTCTCTGTTCTTGATTGGGCTTTTAACATAACTTCCGCCATTTTCGTACCCTATATTTTAAATTAAATTAATCAAACAAACTACTAATTGATTCTTCATTATGAATTCGTTTAATCGCCTCACCAAAAATGCCTGCTACCGAAATAATTTCGATTTTGTCCAACTGCTTTTCTTTTGGTAATGGCAATGTATCTGTAACAATTACTTTCCTGATATAAGGAATGCTCAATCTTTCAATCGCCTTTCCGGAAAAAACCGGGTGAGTACAGGCTACATAAATATCTTTTGCACCGTTTTTCTTAAGCGCCAGGGCTCCCTGTTCTATTGTTCCCGCCGTATCTATGATATCATCGATGATCAGCACATTTTTCCCTTCCACGGAACCGATGATATTAATGACCTCGGCGACATCATGCCTGGGACGCCGCTTATCGATAACTGCAAGCGGAGTATGTAATCTCTTTGCATAGGCTCGCGCTAATGCATTGCTGCCAATATCCGGCGAAACGACTACCAGGTCCGGTATTGTGTTTTTGCGATAATAATCAGTCAACACCGGAGAGGCATAGAGATGATCAAGGGGAATGTCAAAAAATCCCTGGATCTGTGGTGCATGTAAATCCATTGTCAGCACCCTGTCGGCACCTGCTGTTGTAATTAAATTTGCGACAAGTTTCGCAGTAATCGCCACTCTCGGCTGGTCTTTCCTGTCCTGCCGAGCATATCCGAAATATGGTATCACAGCCGTGATTCTGCGAGCTGATGCGCGCCTCGCAGTATCAATCATGATGAGCAATTCTAATAAATTGTATGCCGGAGAATTGGTCGATTGAATAATGAACACATCACAACCGCGCACATTCTCATTGTATTTAACCAGTATCTCACCGTCGCAAAAAGTGCTCGTCATCGAGTCTCCGACTTTTATTCCGATATAGCGCGCAATTTTTTCAGCAAAATTGTTGTCCGCAGAACCTGCAAAAATTCTCAGGTTATCAACTTTCATATCACTCCTCAATATAAAAAACGAAAATCATTGCGAGGAATAGAAAAGTCCGAACATAAACTAAATATTAAAAGAATGATTTATTGTGAGACGGTGGGACTTCTCTGGCTGATCCCGGAATTGATTTTCGTTAATTGATTAACAGAAAGCTGGGGCGGGAGGATTCGAACCTCCGTATGCAGGGACCAAAACCCTGTGCCTTTCCGCTTGGCGACGCCCCAAGAGTTGGATTCTATGTTAGTGATTTTCACTAAGCTGTTTAATTACGCTTCCCCCACAGTATCGCCGCCTTCGGCTAAAATTTTATGATATTTGTCCAGAATTACTTTTTCAATAAATTGACGGAAATCATTTGTAATTGGATGGGCAATATCTCTAAAAGATCCGTCCGGCATCTTTCGGCTTGGCATGCTAATAAAGTACCCATTTGCACCTTTTATCACCTTCAGTCCTCTTACCACAAACACATCATCAAAGGTCACGTTTACAAATGCTTTCAGTTTCTCCTCATCCCTCAGAGTTATATTAACTTCTGTGATCTCCATTCCTCTCTCCTGTATGGTTGTCTTTTACATTGATTTGGTTAAACAGGCTATTTATTTTTTTACCACCCCCATTTAAGGATTTCTAAAAAGGAGAAAACCAAATACTTCATGCTAAATCATCAAAGGTCAAAGAGCAAATTATTATCCATTCCAACTCATCTCACATTTTACAACATCTCATCTTTCTTTCGACTTTCAGCACCTCAATCCATGTTCTTATCATCTATCGCCTTATAAATTTATCACCTCCTCTACTAAGCTACATTTGAAAAAAATGTTTTGTAATTTAATACTTTTTTTTGTATTTGTCAAGTTAAAATTAAATTTTTTATAATATTTAATCATTTGCGCTGCTTGCGTTTTCGCCGCTGCCACTCCTTTTGTAGCATGCCCATAATCCAAAAATCATGATATTCACCTGATCGAAACATCGCCTGTCGAAGGACACCTTCTTTTTTGAATCCAACTGAACTATATATTCTGATCGCTGGTTTGTTTTCTGCATAAACATGTAACTGGATCCGGTTTAAATTTAATGTCTCAAATGCATATTCCATCATCGATTTGGTTGCTTCTGTTCCAAAACCAAGCGACCAGTAATCCGAATCCATGATCGCGAGAAAAAAAACTGCGTTACTGTGGACGTAGTCTATTCTATAAAATGCCGTAAGTCCCACGGCTTTATTGGAATTCTTATCCACAATAGTAAATGCGAGCGTATCTGTAGATTTCAGATATTCGCGTATTTTCTCTTCTTCCAGTTCAGAAGTAGTGGGAAGCGAAAGGAATAAGGTCTCTCGTATTTCAGGATCATTTAATCGCGAAGCATAATACTCAGCATCGTGAACGTCTATAGTACGGAGATTAATTTTCTCGCCAGATATGAATTTATTTTCCATATTCGCTAACTTTCCTTCGATTCGGTTACTATTTTTACACCGGAGCTCGTACCTATTCTCGTTGCGCCGGCGTTGATCATTTTCACAGCATCTTCGTAAGATCGAATGCCGCCTGCTGCTTTCACGCCTGTCGAATACCTTTTTACGGCACTGCTCATCAGTACCACATCGTGCTCCGTGGCTCCCGCCGATGCAAATCCGGTGGATGTTTTCACAAAATTTGCGCCTGATTTTGCCGCCAGTTCACACGCTTTTTGTTTTTCCCTATCTGTTAGCAGGGCGGTTTCGATAATTGTCTTGCAGATTGCACCGAATTCCCTGCATGTGGAAATGACTGCCCGTACGTCATCTTCAACCGTGGTATATTCCCCACTCTTAAGCGCCCCGATTTGTATTACCATATCAATTTCTGTTGCACCGTCTTTTAATGCATCGCGGGCTTCATTTGACTTTGTTTGCTTAGTATTTGCACCCAGCGGGAATCCAACAACTGTGCACACAGCTACCTCGGAATTTATCAACAATGAATGTGCATATTTAACATAAACCGGATTTACACAAACTGCTGCAAATCCGTATGTCAATGCCTCCTGACAAAGCTTTTCAATGTTTGCCGATGTCGCTTCCGGTTTTAATAGTGTATGATCAATGTATTTCGATATATTTAATATTTTATCCATTTACGAAAGTTAATTTTTTATAACCTGATAACTAATTTAATTTTTTAAAATAATAAGAAATATACGAAATATTTAAACTTCTGTCAAGAAAAATATTTTAAATAATTTCCTTGAATATACCTTGATTTTCAAAATTTAAAATATTAAATTATAACGAAATGTTCTGCAGCCATATTACTAACAAATTAATCTTCAGGATACGCGTTTACAATGGGTGATGTTTATTTTATCTCAGATATTCATATCGGCGCTGGCGATACGGAAAAAGAACAAGAAAAGTTGGAACATTTGTTTTCATTCTTTAATTATATAGAGAAGCCGGGCAACAAACTATTCATTGTCGGTGATCTGTTTGATTTTTGGTTCGAATACAAACACGTTGTACCCAATAAGTACTATCGACTGTTCTTTCGCTTTTCAAAGCTGATCGAACAGGGTGTTGAAATACATTTTCTCCCGGGTAATCATGATTATTGGATTCGTGATTTCTTTGAACAGGAAATCGGATTCATCGTGCATCAGGAGACATATCAAACGGAAATTGATGGTGTTCGATTCTTTCTCTTCCACGGCGATGGTGTCAGCAAAAAGGATAAAGGCTATCAGCTTCTGAAAAAGGTATTCCGAAATCCGGTGAACATATTTCTATATCGGTTACTGCACCCCGATCTCGGAGTGCCATTGGCGAGTTTTTCTTCTCATACCAGCCGGAAGCACACTGCAAATAAAATACTGAATGACGAAGCTGATTATTTGGAATATGCAGTCGATAAATTTAAAAAAGGTTTCGATTGCGTCATTATGGGGCATTCTCATAATCCACTCATCGAAAAAGTGGATGGGAAATATCTGATTAATTTGGGAGACTGGATCGATAATTTTACTTATGGTCTTTTTTCTAACGGGAAAATATCTTTAAATTATTGGAAAATAAAAAATGAGACGTCGAATTCGAAATTACAACCAGCACGAAAATAATTCCATTGATAAAGAAGCCATCAGACGAAAAATCCTGAAAAATCTATTAATCCTGGCTGCTGCCGGGCTTATTGCATTTATTGGCTGGGTCATATATTTAAGCCTCGATCTGCCATCATTAACTCAATTGGAACACTATGACCCGGAACTGGCGACAAAAATTTATTCTATCGATGGTAAAGTGATTAAAGAATTATATACACAAAAAAGAATTCTAATACCACTGGAAGAGGCACCGGACTATATGTGGCAGGCTGTGATTGCAACCGAGGATCACATATTTTTCGATCACTGGGGCATTAACTTAAAGCGCTTTGCATATGCAATGATGATTAATATCGCGCATTTTCGTTACAAACAGGGAGCAAGTACGATTACGCAACAACTTGCACGACAATTGTATCTGGGGCTTGAGAAGAAAGTCTCAAGAAAAATCCGGGAGTGGATTACGGCGATTCAAATTGAGAGAACGTATACCAAGCACGAGATTCTCGAAATGTATCTGAACCACATGAATTTCGGGCATGGTAACTACGGAATTCAGGCTGCATCACTGGAGTTTTTCGGCAAGAATGCCAAAGACATGACTCTGGAAGAATGCGCATTGCTCGCCGGCTTGCTTCAGCGACCCACGGCTTATTCACCTGTGCGTCATCCCGACCGGGCAAAACGGCGGCGAAATATCGTGCTGCACAATATGTGGAAACGCAAATACATTGATGAGGAGACATATTATGAAACAGTAAACGAACCAGTGGTTGTCAAACCGTATTCAAAAGAAGATGAATACGGCGTCGCTCCTTATTTTACGGAGCATATCCGTCAGGAATTGCAAGATCGCTACCACATGGACTTGTATAAAGGTGGCTATTCCGTTTATACAACGCTGGATACACGTGTTCAGGCAGCAGCGGAGGAGGCAGTCGATAACCATCTGCCTCAATTGCAAAAAAAATTCAATCAACGACTGATTAAAACAAACAAGCTCAAGCGATACCTGCCGAAAGACCTCCTGAATAGAATTCCTTATGAACAGCTAATAAATAACGAATCACTTGTCGATTCAATGGCAAATAAACATGTTCCCATTCAAATAGCTTTTGTTGCATTGAATCCTAAAAACGGCTATATTCTGGCAATGATTGGAGGTCGCGATTTTGGTGAATCGAAATATAACCGAGCGATCCAAATGAAGCAACGACAGCCCGGCTCGACCATCAAACCCATCGTGTATACTGCGGCGATCGATAATGGCTATTCGCCCACAACCGAATTGTTAAATCAACCCGTGGTTTTATATCTTCCGAATGGCGATCGCTGGGCTCCGCACAATTACGATTATTCTCAGGGAGGTCCCACAACGTTTCGCGAGGCGCTGCGTCGATCACTTAATCTCGTGACAGCCCGCGTGGTTCAGGAAATTGTACCACCCAAAACAGTCATCGACTATGCCAGAAAATTAGGCATTACCACACCACTCGAGCCGGTAGATGCCATTGCCCTCGGGGCAGCACAAGTCATTCCTATTGAATTAACTTCGGCGTTTGGCGTATTTGCAAATCAGGGAGCATTGGCAAAACCACTGGCTATTTTGCGTGTCGAGGATAAATACGGAAATGTATTGGAAGAATATCGTCCGCAACTAACCCATGTATTGCGTGCGGAGACCTCTTATATAATGGTGAATTTGTTGGAAACCGTACTGAACAGAGGAACCGGCTATACGGCACGCAGTGTCTATAAATTCCTGCGTCCCGCAGGGGGAAAAACCGGTACTACCAATGAATTCACTGACGCATGGTTTATCGGTTTCACACCGCAGATTGTTTCCGGCGTCTGGGTGGGACTCGATAATCCTGCTATTTCCCTTGGCTCCGGACAAACCGGTGCACAGGCAGCCTTGCCAATTTGGGCACCCTTTATGAAAACTGCACATGACACACTGGAATTACCCATCGAGTATTTCCACATGCCACCAGGTGTCTCACGGGTTGATATTTGTAATGAGACAAAAATGTTGGCTACCGAATATTGCCCTGATATCATTACCGAAGTCTTTGAAACGGACAATGTTCCGACTCAATATTGCGATAAACACACAGGATTCGATTCAAGAACGATAAAATCCAGTAAAACCAAAAAAAGAATACGATTTTAATTCAATCAGACCAGCGGGATATGCCATCTTTTGTTGCATATCCCAAAATGGGATTAGTGAGTGGTGGAGAAGATGGCGTAATATTAAATGCGTTGGAGATCCTGTCAAAAATTTCGGCTTCGCTAATTTCTAAATCCGTGTAGACTGTAGCGACAGATTCATTGCGTTCAACGCTTTCACCCATTTTCTTTTTTAAGATAATACCTGCCTTATGATCTATTCTGTCGGCAAGCGTTTTTCGACCGGCACCTAATTCCATCGCTAATAATCCGATTTGTCGGGAATTAATATCATCTATAAAGCCGCTACGTTCGCTTTTGACGATATGCTGATGCAATGACTCATCATACAACTCTGGCTTCTCGATATATTTTAACTTTCCACCCTGATGTTTAACGATTTCAGTAAATTTATCGTAAGCTGCGCCACTCGCCAGTATATTTTTTAGCCGATCTTTTGCCTCCGAGATCGATTTTTCAAGCTTTGCTTTCATTAGCATTTCAGACCCTAACGCCAGTGTCACTTCGAGGAGATCTTCGGGACCATTACCACGCAACGTATCGATGGATTCTTTTACCTCTACCCAATTGCCAATAGCATTACCGATTGGTTGATCCATAGCAGTGAACAATACTGACGTTTGCAATCCAAATCGCTGGCTAATGTCAATCAGGCTGTCAGCGAGTTTATATGCGTATGCCTGATCTTTGAAAAAAGCTCCTTTCCCGACTTTCAAATCGATTACCAGCGCATCTATCTCTTCTGCCAATTTCTTGCTTAAAATGGAGGCGGTGATTAGCGGAACTGATCTGACAGTGGAAGTAGAATCTCTCAGGGCATATATTTTTTTATCTGCCGGTACGATGTCGTCAGATTGTCCGATCATCGCCACACCGATATTTTCCAATTGCTTGATACACTCCTTTGCGGAAAGCTTGGTTTTAAATCCGGGAATCGATTCCAGTTTATCCAGTGTTCCGCCGGAATGTCCTAAGCCTCTGCCGGATATCATTGGTACGATAACACCGGCGGCAGCAACCAGTGGTGCCAGCACCAATGAAACTTTATCGCCGACCCCCCCTGTGCTATGCTTATCTGCCTTAAAACCGGAAATGACGCTGGTATCGATTTTTTCACCGGAATCCAGCATTGCTTTTGTTAAATGATAGGTTTCCTGATACGTCATTCCCTGAAAATAGACCGTCATTAAAAACGCAGCCATCTGATAATCAGGGATGGAATTTGAAATAAAACCGTTGATCAGGTAGTTGATTTCATCCTGAGCTAGTTCCTTGCCTCTCTGTTTCTTGATGATAATCGATTGCGTGGTCATTTTAAATACCTTCGATAAATTTCATAAACTTATAGCAAATTGCCTCTGCCTGTTCCTGGGTTTTGGCTTCAGACATCACCCGAATAATTGGTTCGGTGTTCGACGGACGAATGTGCACCCATTCATTATCCCACAGTATTTTGATGCCATCGGTACGGTCGATTTTTTCATCGGAAAATTCGTCGACAATTTTTTCCATCACCTGCTCAGGCTCAACCTGATCGAGATTTATTTTTCTTTTTACCTGATAATATTGCGGCAATTTTTTTTGAAGATCAGATATTTTACCACCGAACTCAGCAAGTTGCTGCAGTGTTAATGCGATTCCCAGCGGTGCATCCCGTCCTAAATGCAATTCCGGAAGTATTACACCGCCATTGCCTTCACCGCCAATAGCTGCATTTTCCTTGCGCATTCTTGTTGCAACGTGAATTTCGCCGACTTTCGTTCGGATTACTTTAGAATGATATTTTTCGGCAAGATCATCGATCACCTTTGAAACTGACGCGTTCACGACAATCGGACCTCTCTTTTTCTGTGCAATATAGTTAACAGCCAATGCCAGCGTATATTCCTCTCCCAAAGGAACCCCGTTCTCCGAAACGACCGCCAGCCGATCCACATCCGGATCTACCGCGAAACCAATATCTGCTTTTACAGACTTCACCTTTTCGCAGAGCTCGCTTAAATTTTCAGGAACTGGTTCCGGCGCCCTTGGAAACAATCCGTTTGGTTCTTCATTTATCGTAATCACATCACAATTAAGTTCTCTCAATAACTGAGGTACTGTGGTACCGCCGGCTCCATTTACACAATCCGCGACTACCTTAAATTCTTTCGAACGAATTAAATCGGGATCAATATATTTCAATTTTAAAATTGCATTAATATGATCCTGAATTGCGTTCTTATAGTGATCGATTTTTCCGATCTTCTCCCAAATCACATAGTTAAAATTACTTTTTTCGGCATATTCGATCACCTTTTTCCCTTGCTCCTCATCAACGAATAATCCGCTGGAATCAATAAGCTTCAGTGCATTCCATTCGATCGGATTGTGGCTCGCGGTAACTGCAATCCCCCCGCGAGCTTTGAGTTTTTCCACCGCCATCTGAACTGTGGGCGTCGGGCAGATACCGATGTCGATTACATCACAACCGACTGCCAGCAATCCTGAAATCACCGCTGATTTCACCATTTCACCGGTCACGCGCGAATCTCTACCAACAACGACCTTCCCACTTCCAACATATGTGCCGAAAGCCTGTGTATACTTAATTACCTCTGACGGGGTTAAACCTTCACCAATAATACCCCTGATGCCCGAAACACTAACCATCAATCTACTCACATGATCCTCCAAAGTTGGTATTTTCTGTGAACGCCTTATTTAATCAAATTTTTCTTTGAGAAAAGTCACCGACTTTTTTATCTCAATCGATATAAAAATTTAAATAGCACTTCATATTAAACTCTGCTATTTTGATAAAAAATAGAATATATCTATTTTTTTTTCAAAAATCAACAATAAATTTGTTATTTTCAGATAATAAGATTTACTCAGGTTTTTTTAATTTAAGAATTTTCCATAAATGATCATCGATGGAACGGGGGACGTCTTCGTCGACCAGATTTTTGCAAAAAAATACCGTTGTTCTGATAGAATCAACAAAGACGCGACATTGGGAGCATTGTTCAAGATGGCGCTGTACTTCCGTACAAAACGGAGAATTGACACTTTCATTTAATTCTTCGCAGAGCTGTTCGATTATATTCTTACACTCTTTATTTTGATTATGTTTTTCCATTAATGAATCCGGCTAATTTTTCTCTTAAAAATAATCGTGCGCGATGCAGATTTGATTTCACCGCTGGCAATGAGATATCCAGAATATCGCTGATTTCCTTTAGCGATAATCCTTCGATATCTTTCAGTACAAAAACGGATTTATATTTTGGTGGCAGCATTTCTACCGCTGCCGTCATTTTTTGGCGCAATTCCGAATTCAGCAAATCATCAAGTGGTGTAGCCTCGAATGACCTGACCAGATTGGAATAGTCTTTCACTCCTTCATCATTTTCCGATGTGAATGTTGCATATTCCTTTTTCCGGCTACGCAGCCGCATCAATGCCTGGTTTGTGGCAATACGGTAAATCCATGTTGATAACTGCGATTTTCCTCTAAAATCCCGCAACGACTCCAGTACTTTCAGAAATGTTTCCTGTAAAATGCATTCTGCTTCGTCAGAATTTCCAAGCAACTTAAGCCCCAGATTATAGACCATCCGTTCATATTTTTGAACAATCCGGGATTGTGCGATGCGGTCACCGCTATTCGCTTTTTCGATTAGTTCTTTTTCAGAAGTTTCCATATTGATTAAAGATATAAAAAAATGCTAAAAAAACAAGCATAATTTACATGAAACTTCTGATATGTTATTCTATTTTTCAATTATTTCATAGGTCGTTTCAATGTCAGCAGATTTCCGAAGCATTGCCGAAGCCGGACAATATTTTGTTTCGGATAGTTCAATCGCACGTTCCACGTCTTTTTCCTTGATGTTTTTTCCGTACACTTTATAAGTGAGTTTTATTTTTGTGTAAATACGCGGATGTTCTTCTGCTCGCTCAGCTTCAATATCTATCTCGAAATCAACGAACGGTACTCTCTTTTTTTTCATGATCGAAACGACATCCATTCCCGTACAGCCGCCCAGTCCTAGTAGTAGCAATTCCACTGGTCGGCTCGCAGCTTCTTCCCCTCCCACTTTTTCTTCGGCATCCATTGGAACCCAATGATTGGAACTGGCTTTGCCCATCATTGAAAGTCCGTTCACTAATTTAACACTTGCATTCATACTCTAACTCATCCTTTCTCTTCTATTTTCTGGCACTATTAATTTGATGCATTTTTATGATAAAAGATTCATTCTTAAAATCCGCGATGTAAACCATGTTTTTGTGCAATCGCCACCGCATCATGATATTCACTGCCGGATATTCGGCGATTAATAATATTATCATTTGCGGCTTCATAACATGGATGATACTGGTTCATGATATTAACGTAAGTATCTCTCGACAACTCCTCCGTAATGAATTTGAAAATCTCCTCGCTTCCCTGAATTGAATCCGGCATAACCAAATGTCGGATAATAATTCCGCGATAGGCGACATCACTTTCATCAGTTTTTAAAATACCGACCTGACGATGCATTTCTTTTAAAATTAATTTCAAATTTTTGAAATAGTCGCCGGCATTCATGTATTTTAAAGCATGAACATCATCTGCAAATTTCACATCAGGCATGTATAAGTCAAAAATATCCTCCAGACAGCGAATGACCTGTAGCGATTCATAACCGCCGCAATTGTAAACAAGCGGAATTTTCAAGCCGTCTTTAATGGCAATTTGCAGTGCATCAACAATTCTGGGGACATAATGAGTCGGTGTCACAAAATTAATATTGTGACAGCCACGCTTTTGAAGGGAAATCATCATTTGAGCCAGCGTGTTCGTTGAGACTATGTTTCCCTCATCCAGATGGCTGATTTCATAATTTTGACAGAAACTGCATCGTAACGTACAATGTGTCAAAAATATGGTGCCCGATCCGTTATAGCCCACCAATGGCGCTTCCTCACCATAATGAGGAAAAGCACTGGAAACTTTGAGCTCATAACCTGCCTGACAATATCCGGTTTCTCCATTTTTTCGATTAATTCTGCATTTACGCGGGCACAATTCACAGCGTTCCATAATGGCATCCAGGGCACCCGATCTTTGCTGTAAAATGCCCTTCTTAAACAGGTCGAGATAGGAGGGCAGATACTCATTCATTTTTATTCCTGTTTGAATTTTACGCGCCAATTTCGCGCAGAAGTGCGGCGGCTTTTTCTGGCGGAACCGAATTTATCGGGAAACCACTACTGGCTTCGAAACTCGTATAGGCTCGCAAACGCGGCATAATTTCCAGATGCCAGTGATAATCCCGTTCCAGAGATTGCCAATACCCGCGGCGTCTTCCTGCCTTTATATTCGGTCCCGAATGAATTGCCATAATATAATCAGGTTCATTGAGCAGCGTATGAATTCGTACAAGTAATTCTTTCGTCATTTTTGCCAACGGTCTTAAATCCGCGGTCAACTCGAAAAATGGTTCGTGCTTTTGGGGCATAATCCATACTTCAAATGGTCTGCTGGATGCAAACGGAGTTAGGGCGATGAACTTTCCATCTTCCAGGACCACCCGATCCTGATCGGTTAATTCCTGGCGAATGATATCACATAAGAGACATCGCTCCTTGTAGTCGTAATACGCTCTGGAATTGATTAATTCATCCTTCACTCTTTTCGGAGTAATGGGCGAGGCTATTATAAAAGAGTATGAGTGCTCCGAGGTAGGTCCCACTGCTTCGCCGTAATTTTTATGAACCAGTACATATCGAAAACGTGAATCCTCCTTTAGATCGAGGATGCGCTCGCGGTATGTCCAAAAAATTTCCGTTATTCTGTCTTCGGATAAATCAACGAACGTTTCTGTGTGTTTGGGCGACTCGATAACGATCTCGTGTGCACCGATCCCGTCCAGAACATCATACATTCCAAATCCCCGATTGTTTAAATCTCCATAAATTTGTAAGACGGGATTTTTATCCGGAATTACCCGAATGCGCCAGCCGCTCTCATTCATCCCAAATCCCTCACTGCGCAATGCCATAATTTCCGGTGGGGTCATTTTTTCATTACCCTCGCAAAAAGGGCAACTGCTGACACCGGATGCTTTTTTCTTTTCTTTAACTGTTAAATTTGATAAATTAAGCTGATCCATCAGAACGATAGTCCAGCGACCGTTAATGGGATTGCGCCGTAATTGATTAATTGGCATATTTCTTTCCTTGTATGATATTAAAAAGAAAACGCCGCATATAATGCTGGCGCTTTCATCGTTCTCATAATATTTAGTCTTATGAGTTTTCTTTTTTATCGGGACTGGCAGCTCCGGAATCAGGAAGCTTTTCCTCAATCTGTTCGTCAATATCATCCCCCTCATCTTCCTCTTCATCATCCTTTCTTTCCAGTAGATTATAACCATCCTTCAGTTTTCGAAGAAGCAGGACAATCAAAGTATTACCTGTGTTAATGGCTGCGAGTCCGTAAGAAATAACAACTATGCCGACTAGCAGTATCATTATTGCAAAGATATAAGAAGAAATATTTAAGATCAGAGATATATCAAGTTTTATAAATTCCCGGCTGAAATAGAAATATCCGGCTAAATCACCAAAAACAATTTCCATCCACCCAATAGTTATCGTGATCCAGCTACTTAAAATATGCATTCCTTGCTTCATAAGGCTGATATATTTCTCACCCATCGCGAATCTGAATATTGAGTCTGTCAATAGAAATCCTTGTTTGAGCACAGCGGCGAAAATAATCGCACCGAATATTGCATAAAACACGGTTATTACTTCGTAAAAGACAAATCTTACCGGCTGATTCCAGACTATCGAAAAGGATTGAAAAACACCCTCGAATGCATCGTCATCTGTGCTCGAGATTACAGCCGGAGTAACAATAAGGGAAATAACAAAAACGAGCACAAAATAGAACAAAATTAATCCTGCAAAAATCCAGATAAGATAGAAAAATGAAAAACCCAGTTCGCCGATAACCGGAATTCTTCCTAAAATTCCAACTATTAAGCCGCCAGCCACGAATAGCAACGCAATAATCCCGATTGATAACGGTGTAAAAATGACAGAGCTTGCCTTGCGTAATGCGAATCCATACGATTCTCGCCATGTATAGAAGTGATTGCCTTTCAGCAGCATATAAGTTGCACGGGAAACCGCTGTACTCGCGATGATATGTGAAATGATAAAAATTAAAACACCGATAATAAAGACAGCCCAGCTTATCGCGCTTCCACCAAAAGTTGCCAGACATGGGAGCAATCCTGCTATTTGCCAGGCATCTCCGAATTCGTATCCAGTGATAATAATCGCAAGATATGTAAATAGTAAATAGCACGAATAGCCAAATAAAAATCCGAGAAATTGAATCCAGATGCGCTGTAAGCTGAAAGCTAACCGATTTGCCTTAAAAATATCTCTCACATCGAACCGTAATGAATTCATGCTTTTCCTCCTGAACAATTGATTTAAGCTTCCCGAATTAAAAATTTAAGTTCTAATAAATTAAAAAGCTATTTAAATCCTGTCAAGACGTTTTTTCATCTTTTTCTGTGATTTTCATAATCCGCACCTGAATGATGCGATTCTTTTCGACCTTTTCGATAACGAATTTGTATCCCTGATCGATCACTTCCTCCCCCGGTTCAGGCAGCGAACCGGTGATGTTCAGAATATGTCCGCCCAGACTTTCATATGAATCATCCGCAACGATATTCAATTTAAGCTGCTCTTTCAACTCATCGATGTTCATCTTTGCATTAACCATAAAAGAGCCGTCTTCATTTTTCTTGTATAAGGGTTTTTCACGATCATATTCGTCCTGAATTTCACCCACAATTTCTTCGATGACATCTTCGAGTGTAATCAAGCCTGCTGTACCGCCATATTCATCTACCACGATTGCCATGTGCATTTTTTCTTTTTGAAAATCCTTGAGCAGTTCATCGATCATTTTGCTTTCCGGAACGAACAATGCCGGTCGCACTCTTTTTTCCAAATCGATTTTATCCTTAGAACTCTTTAGTAATGGCAATAATTCCTTTGCATGCAAAACCCCGACGATATTGTCAACTCTTTCTTCATAAACAGGTAGCCGGGTATGTCCTTTTTCTTTGATTATTTGTATCAATTCATCGATGGGAGTATTTTTTTCCACGCAGATCATATCCGTTCGGGGAATCATTATTTCCTTTGCCGAAGTTTGGGCAAATTCGAATATCGAATGAATCATTCGCTTCTCGTCTTCGATCAATGCGCCTCTATCTTTGCCAACTTCGAGCAGAGTTTTCAGTTCTTCTTTGGAAAGAAGGTGCTTGTCGACTCGAGGTCCGATCAGTTTTGAAACAATAAACGGAAATTGAGCAAGTATTTGAACGATGGGATAAAGCACAGCAGAAACAATTTGTATCGGCAGAGAATAATATTCTGCAAGCCAGATGGCATTTTTAACTGCAAATATTTTCGGAGTAATCTCGCTAAGTACCAGCAGGATCAATGTCACCACCACGACTTCAATAAGAACCACCCATGCTTCTGACAAAAACATATTATGGCTGAGATCTGCTGCCAACAAAGCTGCAATGGACGCCGCGGCAACATTGACAATCGTATTTCCGGTTAAAATTGTTATTAGTAAATTTCGTGGTTGTTTTAGAAGTCTTAATACACGCTTCGATTTGTTATCATTTTTTTCTTTCAGTCGATTGAGACTAATCCTGGTAAGCGAAAAAAAGGCAGTTTCAGCACTCGAAAAGAACGCTGAAAATAATATTAAAATTGCAAATAAAAATATCTGTAGATACGAGTCACTTTCCAAGAGTTAATTATCCTCCAATTATGTCGAATATCCCACTATTTTTGGTGTATCTATTGAAGATCCTTTTCATAATCCTCCAGATACAGGTCCTCTCTTCTGGTCATTATGGCTTTATCGGAATCAGTTTGATCGTCATAACCGGCAAGATGCAGTAAACCGTGAATGACCATACGATTCACTTCTTCAACAAACGAAACATTGAATTCAATGGCATTTTCAGAAACTATATCAAGATTTATATAAACCTCACCGGAAATCTCCGGTTTTGAAGTTTCATCAAGGGAGAAGGAAAGCACATCCGTGGTTTCATTTTTCCCTAGAAACTTCTTGTTTAATTCAATTATATAATTATGATTGACAAAAACAATACCGATGTCCCCGAATTTATAATTTTCTTTATTCAGTACATAATTTACAAGGTGCTCGATATTGTCTGTATCAACCTTAAAATTATCATTTATGTTATCAATATTAATCTCTAATTTCAATGCTTTTCTCTTTGCCATTGCCTTTCGGAAAAAATCTTTCCTCCTGGTCAGGATATTCGACGCGACCGTGGAATGTTCCTAATAATATATTTTGAAAACTCTCGATAATTCTGTTCAAGTCTTTCAGGGTAAGCGGAGAATCATCAAGTTCAAATTCTTTAAAACGCTCGTTTACAATGGATGTCACCAATCCTTTGATTCTGCTGGCAGAAGGATCTTTCAAAGTGCGCGATGCCGCCTCGACGCCGTCAGCCAGCATCACAATTCCTGTTTCCTTTGTATGCGGCTTGGGACCGGGGTAGCGAAATGTCGATATATCGATATCTCCATCCTT
>WJJN01000681.1 GCA_014729735.1 Candidatus Zhuqueibacterota bacterium | reverse complement strand
TTTCTTTTCAAGGGCTTTCACCGAATCCACATCCGGATCGCCGCCATATTTCTGAATCAAATCGAATAAAAAATCATGCGTAAACGCGCCTTCCAGATGAACATGCAGCTCCACTTTCGGCATGTTCTGAATATATGCCTGGTTCTTTTTCTTCATCGATTGATCCCTTTTCTATTAATCGATTTCAATTCCATCGACTGCCAGCTTCTGCCGAACCACCATCTCATCAATGTGCCGGGGAACGGGATATACATCCGGCGACAGCTTCTCCGACGTGAGCAGATGATGGATGCAGGCAAGCTGTACGGAAAACGACAGGTCCATGATCTCCACCGGATGCCCGAGTCCACCGGCAATATTGATGATTCCTCCCTGCGCCAGCAGATAAACGGACTTATTTTCAGCGATTCGGAACTCGCGAATTTCCTCCCGCACCTCCTGCTCAGAGATTGCCAATTTCCGCAACGCCGGAACATCGATCTCGAAATCAAAATGTCCCGCATTCGCAAGAAACGCGCCGTCTTTCATTTTTGCAAAATGCTCTTCCCGGATAACATATTTTTCACCGGTGGTTGTAATGAACAGGTCGCCGGTTGGGGCTGCTGTAATCAGCGTCATCACGCGCATTCCATCCATCCGGGCTTCCAGCGCTTTCCAGGGATCGATTTCAGTAACGATCACCTCGGCGCCCAGTCCTTTTGCCCGCAATGCTATTCCCTTGCCAACCCAGCCGTAACCGATCACGACGACAACCTTTCCCGCAACGTTCATATTTGTCAAATGCATGATCGCCGTCCACCCAGATTGCCCGGTGCCATAGCGGTTATCGAACAGATACTTTGAACCGGCGTCGTTAATGGCAATTGCCGGATATCTCAGCTTACTCTCCCGGGCTGCCGCGCGCAGCCGGGTCACGCCGCTGGTGGTTTCTTCGCAGATCCCTTTTAAATTTTCCCCGAATTCAGGATTCTGATGCAGAAACTCGCTCACATCGCCGCCATCATCGACGACCACATGCGGCTTGCTTTCAGTAATTGCCCGGATGTATCTCTTGAAATCCAGCTCCGACGCGCCATGTTTTGCAAACACATGAACGCCATTCTTCGCCAACGCCGCTGCCACATCATCTTTTGTCGAAAGCGGATTGCTGCTGGTGATCCAGACTTCTGCGCCAAGTTTCCGAATGGTCAGTGCCAGATAGGCTGTTTTCGCTTCGAGGTGAATGCAGATCGCGATCCGTTTGTTCCGGAATATCCCATCGCTCTTAAATCGTTCGGACAGCGTGTTCATAACTGTCATCCACTTCGCAACCCAGTCGATCTTGATCTGTCCCTGCTGCGCGAGACCGGGATCAGCGATTTCATGTCGGTTCGGCATCGAAGTATCCGTTTTTAACTATTTCATGATATTTTGCAGCAAGCCGCCTGTTCTGGTTGATCCAGTCATCTTCCGGTGATTCGATGTGCGGCTCCATCAGAACGATTTTTACAGTAAATTCCTTTAAACCTAAAAATCGCCAGAAATGGTCGACGAAACTCATATCTCCGTACCAGCACACAAGGTCCCGATTTTCCGATGAGAAAGGCTCATGATTTACCGAAACGTAACGAATGGCAATAGGCAGGATCGGCTTTTGAGCCAGCACCGGACTTGAAAAAATTGTTTTCTTGAATGGCAGCACCGTTTCGCCATTTGAAGAAGTTCCCTCCGGGAATATCGAGATATTGAATCCATCTTTCATTGCGTTGGCAATTTGATGTACATAAGGTCGATGCGTGCTGCCGGTAATCGAGCGGTCGATGAACAGCATCCCACCGAGCCATGCCAACGTTCCCAGCAGGGGCCAGCTCCGCACTTCTTTTTTGGCAACGAATAGAACAGGAATCTGGCTGCCTAAAAGAATAACATCGAGATAGCTGAGATGATTTCCGATAATGAAGTGACCTTGTTTTTTATTGATATAATGTGAATTTAACAGCTTTACTTTGATTCCAAAAATAAATAAGAAAATCTTCCCATAGATTGGCACAAAAAATGTGGTGACTTTGCGGTGCGTTCTGGTTCCGAAGGGCAGAAAAATCAGAGCGACAACGACTGCCAGCGCAAGAAATAAGATATTAATAATTAAAAAACTGAGTAAACGTATGATCTGTCTTATCATGCAACACAACTTCCTGGATTATTCCGGGACTCTATCAAAAGTCATTTTTTGTTGTCATTCCTGCGAATGCAGGAATCTCCTGACTTTTTGCTAATTAGTGTTTGAACGAAAACGACGATTATGTCATTCTGAATGCGCCGTCTTTTTGGCGCATGAAGAATCTCATACCACGAAACCTTGTAAAGACATGCGTTTAGTGGCATGAGATTCTTCGTCTCCCGCCAAGTGGGATCCTCAGAATGACAATTTTTAGAGTTTTCGTTCAGGTACTAATTAGGAGATTCCGGGACAAGCCCGGAATGACATCAAATGAGATAATCGGACTTTTGATACAGTCTCAGGATCAGCAATATCTAATTCGATGTTTTAATCTTGCAGCTCGTTTCGTAAAATTCGGCACTCTCGTTTTTTTCGATACGCACCCCGCGGGTTTGTACTTCGATCACAGACATATCGTCTTTCACTTGCAACAGCGGTCCGCCGCTGGATGCTGCAATAATGTCTCCCTGCGGCTTGGTGCTGGCATAAACAATCACTTTTTCTTTGCCAAATGGCGGCGATACAGTAATCGAGAAACCGGAGCCGGGTGCCGGAATTTCGATGGTTTCATTTCCTTTAAAATAGTTATTTGAATTGAACTGATTTGGTACAAGCTGCAATTTGTTGCCTTTTGCATCAATATAAATTACCCGTGCGTAGAAGTCTTTGTTCCCGCGCATCTGAAATTTCATCTGCTCGCCGGCTTTATACTTGTCCTTGACCGACCATAATTTCACTGTGAGGGGACCGCCGGACTGCGGCGCTGCTGTTTCCTGATAACTTTGCGAAGGCTGCGATTTCAGCGCGTATCGGATTTCCGCCTTGATCCAGTAGTGGTAGCGATTGTCATCCGTGAAACC
>WJJN01000101.1 GCA_014729735.1 Candidatus Zhuqueibacterota bacterium | reverse complement strand
CCCCCTAAATCCCCTTTCAATGGGGGAGTTTAATTGAACGCTTTTCTAAATCGAGTGCATATATGTCTAAAAAACGCATTCTTAAAAACCTGATCGACCTCTCTACCGGTACGTTCATATCACGGATACTGGGTTTCCTGCGTGAACTGGTCACTGCTGCATATTACGGTACCGGAAAAGCAATGGATTTGTTCGTGATCGCCTTTACAATCCCGACATTTTTCCGCCATTTTTTAGGAGAAGATGTGGTTGAGCGGGCGTTCATGCCGCCGTTCAAAAAACTGATCAGCCTGCGCAAATATCAATCCGCGTGGCGATTGCTGTCCTCCTGTCTCAATATCATGATACTCGCGCTGATCGCGTTCATGGGACTTTGCTACCTCATTGCACCGCTGTTGGTGCAAATTATTGCTCCCGGACTGGAGGAGCGATTTATGGATCAAGCCGTCAGGATGACATACTGGATTTTGCCGTTCATGCTGCTGATCGGGCTGGCGTCGTTTGTCGGAGGTATTCTCAATTTTTTTGAAATGAACAAAATTTACAGCATAGCTCCGGCATTTATGAGCGTGGGAGTGATGATCGGAATTCATTTCTTTCAGCCTTATTTAGGGATCTATTCTCTGGCAGCGGGATTTCTGCTCGGCGGACTATTGGAATTCATCATCCAGATTCCGTTTCTGCTGGTAAAGAAAATTCGCCGGGACACTGAAGCGAAATATCATGGCACCATCGATTTGCGTGAGCAGGAATTTCGTACCGTGGGGCGCGAAAGCGGATTCATCCTGATGAAATCACTACTCGATAAATCCGTGGAAATCGTGGGCAGAATGCTGGCGTCATTTCTGGTGTCCGGCAGCATTGCATCGCTGTGGTTTTCCCAGCGGCTTATCCAACTGCCGGTTGCGATCATCGGACTCGCCATCAGTCGTTCTCTCATCCCGTATCTGACTGAAAGAAAAGCTCTGCTGGACGAACGGGAATTCGTGAAAGGAATCCGCACCGGCATCACCATGAATTTCGTGCTTATCATTCCAACGACCGCGTTCATGATAATCATGGGACAGCCCATCGTGAGCCTCGTGTATGAACGAGGATCATTCGACTCAGAAAGCACCTATCTCACCGGCATCGCGTTTCTCTATTATGCGATCGGTCTGCTCGGATTAAGTTTGAATGCCTTTTTCTCGCGCGTGTTTTCGATTTATCAGAAAAATAAATTGCCGTTCTACGTCTCCATTGGTTCATCAGTCTTAAACATAATTCTGATGCTTTTTCTTGTAAAAACACCGTTGAAACACGGCGGTATCGCGCTGGCGTCATCACTGGCATTTACGGCAAACAGCCTGGTGCTCTTCCTTTATCTTTTAAAAGAATTAACCGTGAAACTAAAACTCAGCGCGCTTGTGGAAGAATTGATGCTGATTATCGGTTACAGCACCATCGCCGGACTTGCCGCCGGATACCTCTACCAGCATCTATTAATTAAATGGAGCGAGAGATACTTTGATTCTCTATTTATACAAAATCTGGTGAACATTTTGATCATCGGTGGCGTTATTTTAGTAATATTCGTGGTACTGGTCCTGGTATTCGGACCCGATTCGTTAAAGTTGCAGATAATGCGGTTCCGAAAAAGAGTCAAGAAGCGATGATAACCGCTTCATCAGCTAATACTTGACATTCAAACAATTTATTAGTATATTCACCATGCGAATTCTGAATAGAAAGATCTGTCTCGAACCGGATGAGGAGAAAAATGAATAAAAAAATCAAAGTTGTCTTTCTGCTAATATTATTATTACTTTGCGCAAGCTGTGATTTATCCACGAAATGGTTGGCAAAGCAACATTTACAATATGCGCCGGCAGTGGAAGTTGTGCCTGATTATGTAAATTTGCGTTACACAGAAAATGACGCAATCGCTTTCTCAATGCTGAAATCGATATCCATGCCGCTTCGTAATGTCATAATCTATTCGACATCATTCTTTGCATTTATCGTACTTGGAATCATCACCTATCAATCGCGGCGGGAATCCTTTTTCTGGCTATCGGCATTGATGCTCATTCTTGCCGGTGCTGTAGGCAATCTTGTCGACCGAATATTGAACGGCTATGTCGTCGACTTTATTCATGTTCACTATCAATACAAATATCACTGGCCTATTTTTAATGTTGCCGACATCACCATTACTGTCGGTGCAATTGTACTTGCAATTTTAATGTTAAAAAAATCATATAATGAGAAGAAAATATTATCCACGGAAAATGGATAGGTTCATCGAAAAATCTGTATCTTTTAGTTGATTTAAACATCTAAATAACAATGACCGGGTGAGATCAATGAATTTTGAAGACATGCCAACTTATGAAGCAGATGATAATGAACTCGACCAATTGAAAATCGATCTGGAAGAATTTTGTGCTGAGCATGATATCGCCAAATTCGAGCCGGATGACATCATTGAGTTGCTGGAGGATGGCGAGAATGTGGAATGGCTGGTCGAGCAACTGCAGGGAGATAATCCGGATCTGGATTCGGATTCGCTGAGAACACTGCTCTCGGATATACAATCGATTGTAGGACCTGTGGAAGAAGAATTCGAGGATTTCGAGGAAGAGCCGGAAGATGAGGCTTCATTAGAAGAAGAAACAACGAGTACCGAGATCCCGGATTTGTCGGAAATCGATTTTTCCCAATTAGGCGATATGCCGCTGCCCGAAGGAATGGAGCTTCCGCCGGGGTTTGACATGCAGAATTTCCAAAAAATGATGGATACGCCCCAGGGAAAATTCATGGCTGACTTCACCGTGTTCTGCCAGGAAAAAGGTGTGGATTTAAATGCCATTATGAATGACTCCGAACAGCAGCAGGAATTGAATGAAGAATGGATGAATACGCCGCGCAAAGCATTCGACGGCAAAACCCCGGGAGAGATGCTGGAAGCAGATCCGACGCTGATGCCCCGGAAAGTCGAGACGTTTCGCCGGGAAGAGCCGCGAGTGGGACGCAATGATCCCTGTCCCTGCGGTAGCGGTAAGAAATATAAAAAATGCTGCGGCAAAAATGCCTGAAATGGAAAGTTGAAGCCTTTTTAATTATACGAATAGTTGATCCTGAGTGTGCGGAGAATGAACATGATACGATTCAATTTTCTATGCTTAATCACAAATGTAGCCGAATTTATAAACATATATGAAAATCAGCCTCCGAACAGGTTGCGATGCAGAAATTCATATCTCTTTTTTATGAAAAAATTATGGTATTGAATGACTGATTCACCGAGCCCGGTTTTAAGTGGTACATGCTTGCGCTTTTAACAGGGCATCAAACCTCCGGAGGCAATCGATAAATTAAAATGCAAAGGAGGTTTAAATTGAAAATAGGTATACCAGGAGAAGTATTAGAACAGGAAACACGTGTTGCGGTTGTGCCTTCCATGGTATCGGCATTGACGAAAAACGAGCATCAGGTGTTCGTGGAACGGGGTGCCGGAATTGCTGCTTCGTTCACAGACGCCGAATTTGAAAAAGCCGGCGCAACCATGACAGACAAACCAACCGACTTGTATAAATCAATCGACACACTGCTAAAGGTAAACCCACCTCAAAAACATCCGAAATTAAAAAAACATGAAATCGAGTTGATGCCCGAAGGTTCAGTTTACATCGGATTTCTGGCTCCATTGGAAAATCAGAAAGCAATCAAGCTGTTGCAGAAGCGGAAGATAACTGCATTTTCCATGGAATACGTTCCGCGAATCACGCGGGCGCAGAGCATGGACGCTCTGAGCTCTATGGCGACAATTGCCGGTTATAAAGCGGTACTGCTGGCAGCATCCAGGCTCACTAAAATCTTTCCGCTGCTGATGACCGCCGCAGGAACGATCCCGGCATCGACAGTGCTCGTCCTTGGCGCAGGTGTTGCCGGATTGCAGGCGATTGCCACAGCAAAACGGCTCGGCGCAAAGGTGGAAGCTTTCGATCCCCGACCGGCGACCAAAGAGCAGGTGGAAAGTTTAGCCGCGCATTTCGTGGAAATGGAAATGCCGGAAGATGCGGAAACCGAAGGAGGTTACGCAAAAGAAATGAGCGAAGAATTCCTGAAAAAGGAACAGGAAGCCATCGCCAGACGCCTGCCCCGGGTGGATGCCGTAATCACAACCGCGCAAGTGTTTGGTAAAAAAGCGCCCATTCTGATTACCAAAGAAATGGTCGAAACAATGCGACCGGGATCGGTGATCGTCGATCTGGCAGCCGCACAGGGAGGTAATTGCGAGTTAACAGATGCGTCACAGGATGTGGAGCATAATGGGGTTAAGATTATTGGTGCTGCAAATTTACCGGCAACCATCCCCAGCCACGCTAGTTTGATGTATTCCAAAAATATCATTAATCTGTTCAACAATATTTATAGAGATGCAGAAAAAGCGCCTGATTTTGAGGACGAAGTGACAAGAGGCGCGTGCATTACGCATGATGGCGAGATCGTGAATGAATCCGTTAAAAATGCGTTATCATAGGAGGTAAATTATGGGTATTCTAATTCTGTTCTATATTTTCGTATTGGCAATTTTTGTTGGATTTGAAGTCATCACAAAAGTTCCGCCGCTGTTGCATACCCCGTTAATGTCGGGCTCAAATGCAATCTCCGGAATTACACTCGTCGGTGCGCTGATTAGCGCCGGAACAGGACATTCCGCACTGAGCACTATCCTCGGTATGATGGCTGTGGTCTTTGCCACCATTAATGTGGTCGGCGGTTTTATGGTGACCGACAGAATGCTGGAAATGTTCAAAAAAGATAGTTCTAAAGAAACTAGTAAGTGATGATTTTATCTGAAAAATAAAAAGGAGGGCACCAGATGGTAACCCTTACGAATATAGTATATTTAATTGCATCCGTTTTATTCATATTAGGATTGAAAAATCTTAGTTCACCGAAGACAGCCCGCCGGGGAAACCTGCTATCCATGTCGGGAATGTTTCTCGCCGTGGTAATTACGCTGTTTGATAAACAAATATTGGATTTTACATATATCATTGCGGGAGTGATTATTGGAGCGGCAATCGGGGCTGTAGCTGCCAAAAGAGTTGAAATGACCGCCATGCCACAAATGGTCGCACTGTTCAACGGATTCGGCGGCGGTGCATCGACGCTGGTGGCATTGTCCGAATTCACACAATTAACCGGCGATCCGGTACTTAATGTATCCATTACGCTCGTGCTGAGTGTTTTGATCGGAACAGTCACCTTTACCGGAAGTTTGATCGCGTTCGCCAAACTGCAGGGCGTTATGCGTAGCGCGCCAATCGTTTACAAACTTCAGCACGTGGTGAATGCGCTGCTGTTAATCGCTGTAATTGTGCTGGGCGTTATTTTTGCATTAAATCCCACAGTAATATCACCGCTGCTGGTCATTTTAGCCATTGCCGCTTTGCTGGGCGTGTTAGCGGTAATTCCCATTGGCGGCGCCGATATGCCGGTGGTTATTTCACTGTTGAACTCATATTCAGGACTCGCCGCCGCAGCCACGGGATTTGTACTGTCAAATAACGTACTGATCATCAGCGGCTCGCTGGTCGGCGCATCGGGAATTATTCTGACGAACATCATGTGCAAGGCGATGAACCGCTCACTGGCAAATGTCCTGTTCGCCGCAGTGGGACAGGAAGTCGCCGGAGCCGGGGGTGAACGCCGCGATGTAACCCGCTACCAGGCAGAAGATGCCTCCGTGATGCTGGAAAATGCACAGTCCGTCATTATCGTTCCCGGCTACGGACTGGCAGTGGCACAGGCACAGCATATTCTCAGCGAAATGGCGAATATCCTCACGGAGCGCGGTAAGAAAGTGCGATATGCCATTCATCCGGTAGCCGGCAGAATGCCGGGACACATGAACGTTTTACTCGCAGAAGCGAATGTCTCTTACGAGCAGCTATTCGATATGGACGAGATCAATGATGATTTTCAGAATACCGATGTTGCACTGGTCATCGGCGCTAACGACGTGATCAATCCTGCGGCTCGTTATAAAAAGGATAGCTCACTCTATGGCATGCCGATTTTGAACGTGGACAAATCCTCAACTGTGATGATTATCAAACGAAGCCTTTCGCCGGGATTCGCTGGCGAAGATAATGAATTATTCTATGATTCAAAAACAATGATGTGC
This sequence comes from Candidatus Zhuqueibacterota bacterium, assembly GCA_014729735.1. Lineage (GTDB taxonomy): Bacteria > Zhuqueibacterota > Zhuqueibacteria > Thermofontimicrobiales > Thiofontviventaceae > Mariaggregatimicrobium. Next base: position 647 of record WJJN01000101.1, on the reverse strand, counting down.
TTCGGCGATGCCAAAAAAATGGTGACCGAAATCGTGAAATTTTTGAAGGAATAGATAGCGTATTATTAGCAAATACTTAAAGCCCTGCCAGAGTCCGGGAATTCTGACAGGGTTTTCTTTTTGAAAAAACTCGGTATTGTTCTGATACAGCGGATGTAAAATAAACTTGATCTTGTTACAGTTACGGTCTCGACAGATTCACCGGAGATTTAGATTTATTTGTCAAAAGATCATCGGAAAATATCCAAAAGTTTCGTCAGGCATTAAAATAGCACTCCTGCAATGTTGCTAAATAAGTTGTTCTCAAACTTCTGAAAAAGAAAATAATCCAGAAATCACAAAGCACTAACTCCGTATTTAATGTTCTCCGGCACATGCCGCCAGGCACTGAATGTTTATGCAGAAAGTTTTGACAGCGACATCGTGATGATGCAGATATTTAAGGATTCTCCCATTGGCGTTCCGGATGAATTCGAACAAAGAATTTTCAACGCCGGGTTTCGGGCGATAGCCTTCGTTTTATGGCATCTGATGTTTTGCCCGGTAATGAGGTAACTGTCGGCAGTAACTTCGCTTTATTTGTAACCTTCTCGGATGCTTGGGAGAAAGAAAAGGTATTAGACAGGCTCTCACAGAATGGTAAAATT
>WJJN01000680.1 GCA_014729735.1 Candidatus Zhuqueibacterota bacterium | reverse complement strand
CCAGAGAAATGGTGTAATGATTCCCACGCTTATATTAAGGATCATCAACAACAGGAATACCTTGAATCCCTTCCGAAAATACAACAGGATAGAGCCGACGATCAGCATCGCAGCAAAAAATGTGTAGAAGTTAAATGCCGCCAGCATCACCACAAAAGGTGCAATGATGGCAAACAGATAAAACGTCGGTAGTCCAGCCCAATAGAGCACTGGTAGAATTAAACTTATGAAAACAAGAGCGGTTCCTAAATCAGGTTGTTTGACGACAAGCATAAAGGGAAGCAAAATTAGTCCAAACGCAATCGAAATTTCTTTAATTTTAGTAAGATTCCTTCTTTCGTGCGAAAGATATCTCGCCAGCGCAAGCAAAATGCAGATCTTGGCAAATTCGGACGGTTGGAATCTTAACGGTCCAAGTGATATCCATCGATTCACATCCGAATTGCCACCTCCAAAAAGCGGAAGGATTAATAAAACAATTGATATTGCATAAGCAAAATAAGCGACATCGCGGTAATTTTTGTTGGGTATAATAATGGTTGCAAACATTAAAATGAAGCTGATAAAAAACCATAGAATCTGTTTTGCAAAATTCGTTTTGAGTGCCGGAGATTCCACGTGATAAGATGCACTGTAAATTGCACTTAAACCGATTAGCACCAGAATTACTACCACAGCAATAATACCATAATCGGTTCCTGAAAGTTTTAGATTACCGAATATCATACGTATATTTGTCTAAATTTTTCCTCTTGTTATCAAAATAGTTTTGGATAATCCCGCGAGCAATGGGTCCTGCCACGGCGCCACCACTCCCGCCATTTTCTACGAGCACACAAAATGCTATCTCCGGATTTTCATAGGGCGCAAAGCCTGTTATCCATGCATGATCTTCCCCGTGCGGATTTTGAGCAGTGCCTGTTTTCGCTGCCACCCGAATATCCGGGAACCAGCATACTCTTGCCGTTCCTTTCGCTCCATTCACGACGCGATACATCCCTTCCCGTATCACATCATACGTTGATTGACTGATACCATTCACTCGGACAGAATCGATCATACTCCACCTGCGGGTGTGATCGATAGGATCCTCGATATATCGAACCAAATGAAATCTGTAGTACATACCTCTGTTTGCAAAAATCATAGACATCGCAGCAATTTGCAGAGGCGTTACCAGCAAATCGCCCTGTCCCACTGCCAAATTTAGTAACAATCCCCGCGACCATTTATTTTTGCCATAGTGGTTATCCAGATATTGCTGATCAGGTACAAGACCGGAGTTTTCATTGATGATATCTATTCCTGTCTTCTTCCCGAAACGTAATTTTCGGGCGAAATCGCTCCAGTTTTCTAATCCGACTTTTAGCCCTAATTTATAAAAATAGACATTACAGGACTGTTCTATCGCTTCAAATAAATTTACATCCCCATGACCCGGTTTTTTCCAGCAATCAAATGTACGTCTTCCGAATAGTAGCATGCCATTGCAATATGAGATCCAGCTCGGAGAGATAATATTATTTTCCAGTGCTGCTGCTGCTAATACAAGTTTGAACGTTGATCCGGGCGGATATAAACTTTGAACCATTCTGTCGTATAGCGGTTTATGCGGATCGTTGATTAATTCATTCCAGGTATCCGGAGGAATTGGTTTCGTAAAAATTTCAGGTTCATAATCGGGTTTACTAACCAGTGCGATGATTTCCCCATTTCGGCAGTCTGCTACAACAGCTCCGCCGCGCAGAGTATCCATACGAGTTTCAAGAAATTCCTGCAAATTTCTATCCATCGAAAGATGGAGATCTTTGCCCGGCAACGGCAATATTTCCGGTTTATCTTTTAAAACACGCACTTCGCGACCAAGAGCGTCTACCTCGATATAGCGGGAGCCGCGTAAGCCTTGCAACTGACCGTCGTAAACTTTTTCCAGTCCTTTTTTCCCGACGATGTCTCCCAATCGATAGCCCAGATGCTCGAATTGTTTTATTTCACGTTGTGTAACTTCGCCGAGATAGCCAAACACATGTGGTGCGCGCACTCCGGAGGGATAACTGCGCCGAGGTTCAGTTTGATATATTATTCCCGGTAAATCCAGTCGGTTTTCCTCTAATTTCGAAAGCACGTCAAAGCCGATTTGCCGCTTCAATTTCACCGGAGTAAAAAAACCGCTTCGCTGCGTACGAATTTTTTTCTTCATCTCAGATAATTCAAGATCGAGGATATTACCGGCTAATTCAAGGGTTGAATCCGCATTTCTTACCTCAAAAGGAATGGCAAATACGGAATAAGAGGGACGATTATCCACCAAAACTTCACCATTGCGGTCATATATTAATCCGCGGGTCGGTTGAAGCACAACCTGCCTGATTCTGTTTTTTTCAGACTCCTGAAAATATTGTGCCTGCCTGTAGATCTGCAGATAAAAAAAACGTGCAATCAATACAAAAAAGGCGACATATAAAATGGAATAAAATATATATTTTTTCGTTTCCAAAGATGGTGAGTTCATGTCCTGAATGGCTTATACTTGTTAGATTTCCCTTGTATCCCACAGTATCCTGCCAAAAATAAAATTGAGTATCAGAGCGACAATCGTCGTGTAGATTGCTTTGGGAACCGAGTGATACAGGAACGACTTAAATAGTTTTTGATCTGTTCCGAGTAAAAAAATGAATTGATAAATCCGATCATGAATAACTGTAATAATAAAAAAGACTATTGTCAAATGCATAATCGAATAATTCCGTTTCGCTCTCTGGAAGAAAGCTGTGATAAAACAGGAAATCGATTTTGTCAGCGACGAAAGACCGAGCATGCTCAGCGAAAATAAGTCCTGAAGCAAACCGGCACTGAACCCGATAATCGTCGATGCTGCCTGTGTTTCCCGCAAGCTGATGAAAATCAAATATATTAAAATAATGTCCGGTGTTATACCCTTTATCGAAATAATCTCAATCACATTAAGATCGATTACCAGAACAATAAAAAAAATGATAGCATATTTTACATATTTCATTGAGTCATGAGTCTTTATTATTGTATTTTGTGATGATCAACACTTCTTCCAGTCTATTAAAATCTATATCCGGTTTCACTGTCACATTCATGAATAAGTCACGCTGCGTATCCCTGGCGTCGGTTATCTTTCCAATATAAATACCCTCGGGAAAAATGTCACTATAGCCGGATGTCACGACTAAATCTCCGGCTTGAACATCCGAACGATTTGGTATTTCATTAAAAGAACAGCTTCTTTCCGATTCCCAACCGATAATCCCATTAATGCTGCTTCGTTGCACTTTTGCACTCACTCTGAAATTTTGATCGAGAATGAGATGTCCGATGGAAAAATTTTCCTCCACCCGATAAATCTTGCCGACCAATCCATCCGGTAGTACGATAGGCATGTTTTTGTTAATGCTGTCTTTTTCACCGACATCCAGCAGTATCTGGTTCATAAATCCGGAGGAGTTTCTGCCAATTACCTTGGCTGCAACAAGCTCGTAATCACTCTGTTCCTTAAAGCCGATCAATCGTCGCAGGCGAATATTTTCCTGTAGAGCCGCTCGCATGCGGCTATTTTCCAGAGCTAAAACCGTATTTTGATGCCTCAAAAATTTGTTTTCTTGTTCGAGGAACGCATATTTTGAAAAATAAGCTACCCGTGCCTGAACCGAACCGATCAAATCGATCGCAAAAGTCTTTACCGCATCGAGTTGTTCGTTTCGGTTTGAGAAAATGAGCAATAATGAAAATAGCAAACAGCCCAGTAATACAAAATATTCTTTGAAATTGGTCAGTTTTTTTTGATACGAATTCATATTCTATGTAATATACTCACGCTTCGTTTTCGATAACACTTTCTGGAAACTGTTCAAATCATCCAGAATTTTCCCTGTTCCTCGCACGACACATGTCAGCGAATCATCGCTAATCACGATAGGGAGATTCGTCTCTTGTCGCAAGCGTTCATCGAGCCCTTTCAGCAATGAACCTCCGCCCGTCAAAATGATACCCCGGTCCAGAATATCCGCAGCAAGTTCCGGCGGCGTTTGTTCGAGACATAATTTAACAGCCTCCACAATCGCATTCACGCATTCGGATAATGCTTCCTGTACTTCCTCTGCAGTGATCTCCACGGTTTTCGGCACGCCCGCCACCAGATCGCGTCCCTTCACAGTCATCGATGCTTTTTCAGCAACAGGTCCCGCAGAACCGATTGTACATTTGATCATTTCTGCTGTATTGTCACCGATAAGCAAGTTATATTTTCTTTTGAAATATTGGATGATCGACTCTGTCATCTCATCACCGGCTATTCTGATCGAAGTGTCGTTTACAATACCGGAGAGAGCGATCACTGCAATTTCCGTGGTTCCGCCGCCGATATCGATAATCATGCTTCCCACCGGTTCATCAATTGGCAATCCAACACCAATTGCCGCTGCCATTGGCTCGGCTATCAAATAAACCTCGCGTGCGCCCACATGCTCCGCAGAATCTCGAACCGCGCGTTTTTCTACATCAGTTATCCCCGAGGGAATTGCAACCGCAATTCTGGGACGGATCAACCGGTTTACTTTTACTTTTCTAATAAAATAACGGATCATTCGTTCTGCCAGTTCAAAATCGGCAATAACGCCATCTTTTAACGGACGCACTGTCAAAATCTCGCCAGGTGTTCGCCCAACCATTTCCTTTGCCGCCAAGCCATATGCAACGATTTCCTGGTTCGACTTCCTGATTGCAACAACTGAAGGTTCATTCACAACAATGCCTTTTCCCTTCACATACACCAGAGTGTTCGCAGTTCCTAAATCTATAGCAATATCGCTCGAAAAATACTTTTTTAGATAAGTCATCGACATCTCAGTTCCTCGGATTTTTAAGTATAAAGTTTTTCAACGGAATATCCAATATTTGATACCGTTTTGCTTCGCTATCGTTAAAATGCCACCATTCAGATCTTATAGGGATAAATCCCTTTGCCTTCATTTCGTCATGTAACAGCTTTCTGTTTTTCAGTACCGCTTCCGTCAAATTGGTATAATTGCTTCTTGCTTTTCGACTAAAATCATCATATCCGGTCGGCATCTCCAATTCATTGCCAAGTGAATCTACCAGCGTTACATCCACTGCTGCGCCGCGATTGTGATTTGAACCAAATTCAGGATTCGCCACCAATCCGGGCACTGAAACTTTCTCCCACATCTTTTTTTGCACAGCGAGCGGTCGATATGCATCCCACACTTTTAATCCATACCCCTTCTTTCGAAGGCTTTGGTTAACCCTGATTAATTTCAATGCCACAGGTTTTCTTAATAAACAGATATTTGCCGAATATAAAATTTCTCCCATGAAATTATCGGCAGTCGCATATTTTATTTCAACAATAATGGTCGAATCAAGATTTGTAACATCTACTAAATCTAATTCTGTTTGGGGATATGCTGTTACCCCAATGATTAATGACATTAAAACAGCTATATTTATACAAAATTGCATTGTGTTTTCGCTATGATTATTACGGATTAACCGGATTTTCCAGAATTCGCACTATAGGTTCAGCAGTATCCATTTCCGCACGTACTCCAACCGGAAGCGTCAATTTTACCGATCCGTGACCATACGCGAACTGAGCAATGACCGGAATCCTTAAATCCTGTGTATAGTCTTCGATAACCTCTTCAGTTGTCAATGAAGCCGTATCATCCTCGTCCGGAACACAGTCTATGAATTGTCCCAGAATCAACCCGCATATTTTATCTAAAATTCCATTCAAACGCAATTGTGCAAAGTAGCGATCCAGCCGGTATGGCACTTCGCCGACGTCTTCTACAACAAGTATAGCGCCTTCGAGATCAGGAACATAAGAGCCACCTAAAATCGCACTAAAAACAGAAAGACACCCGGCAATCAGCCGCCCCTCCGCTTTCCCCTCCTTAATAATCTTAAGCCTTTTGTTCTCAGGATTCTTAAGCTCGATTGATCCGTTTGTATTTGTTAGACTGTTCCACAAGCTTTTCTCCGAGTAACTGTTTATTCCCTGTCCCATTTCCACAGCCACCATAGGACCGGAAAATGTCACCAATCCTGCTTTTGCTAGCAGTCCCATATTTAATGCGGTGATATCGCTGTAACCCACAAAAATTTTCGGATTTTTTCGGATCAATTCATAATCGAGACGATGCAAAATTCTTGGAACCCCATAGCCACCACGGGAACATATAATCGCTTTTACCTCAGGATCGGCAAACATATCATTTAAATCTGCCACTCGTGCGTCGTCATCGCCTGCGAGATAACCGTGAATACTCAGATTATGTCTGCCCAGTTTTACTGAATAACCCTCGGCTTCCAGATATTTAATACCTTTGAAATACTTTTCTTCGTTGCCCGGTTTGCTTGCCGGCGAAACAACTCCAATAGTATCGCCTTTTTTCAGAGCTTTTGGCTTATTCACTTTTTTTATCATGAGATTCGCTTAATTAATTTAATGATTAATAGATGCAAGTCACTTTTAAAATGCGTCGAACGTTCATTATCCAATTTAAAATCTTATTCCATATTGCTGCAGATGTCGCCAGTTGGTATTTTGCAACCGGTATTCACCAAAACCGGATTCGTCCATGAACAAAAATTGATAGTTTAATTTATAATAACTCCACAATTCATACGGTTTATATGACCGTTCAAATGGATGGCGTTCGATATCATTCGGGGGTCCAAAAATGATGTAAATCATCCCGCGGTCTGTTTTCCAGCCATCCCTGAATGTGGAAAACTGCTGATTTGCAAATTCCACGCGACGGTAATACTCTTCTCGTAACTCGTTTACCTCGGTGCCTTCTGTGGGATCATGTTCATCCCAAAATTCCTCAAATTTTTGAAGACGCTCGGATTTTGCAGAATTTTTCAATTCATTCACATCTGATCTTTCAGCGACATACTTTAATTGATCTATTGCCTCGTCGAGATCTTCGATTGTGGAGGGCATTCCCAATGATCGAACCATAAATACCTTTTCCACATCATAGTTTTTACCGCCTTGCTTTACTTCCAGTTTTATTTTATATTTGCCATGAGACAACATTCTGCTATTTATCTTGAATGCAGTTAAAGTGCGTGGTCCCATTTTTTCGGTATTATACGTCTGCTCCTGGACTTTTTTATTATCATTATCCTTGATTTCATAATTAATTTCAAAATCTTTCTTATCCTTATTATTGCTATAAATTTCAAAATAGCTATACAATTCTGTATTGTGGCTTCGTACGTAGCTTGATACTTGCGGATGAATAGTGTTCACGCCCAATGAATCGAATAGTACTCTATCCGCAATTGTTATGTCTGAAACACTCAACTTTTTCTTATCGAAATTTCTCAATTCAACTTCCTGTTCGACTTTCCCTGCTTTTTTCGTATCAATGTCCATTAACAAAACAGATACTTTATACTTGCCCGGATTCAGATGAAAACTGAGATAGGACAGGCTAAATTTCTTGCGCGAATTCGTCTGATCGTATTCCTCGACAATAATCTCCTCCTGAGCAATATCTCCGTCTACCTGATTGTCATCGTCATCTTTCACGAGAACGGAAAACTCATATCTTGCAAAGAACGACTCTTCACTTTTCAAAAATTGCAACTCATCATACGGAATCTCGACATATACATTCAAACGGCTTAAGCCTGGTTTATCTGATGCGACGTTTACCAGATCATAGTAGAAACGAGGTATTCCATCATACTTAGGTGAATATGTCTCCATTTGCGCAAAACTAAGCACTGAAAATATCGCGGTTACACATAATAAAATATATATTTGTTTCATTTTTACCTCCCACCGATAAGCGAGATCATTTTTCACACTGATCGGTTATTTATATATTTAGGCTGTGCTGTTAATCGAAGCAATTAAATCGTAATCATAAGCCTCCGTAATTTTGACATTGTAGAAATTTCCAATGGCTACTTTATCTTTTATCGAAATCTGATTATCGATTTCAGGACTGTCCCATTCTGTTCTTCCTTTAAAGCAATTCTCTTCTTTGTTGAAGTCATCGATAATAACTTCCAGTTCCTTCCCAACTAATTTGGAGTTTCGTCTCCATGAAATTTCCTGTTGGGTCTCCATTATCGCCTGATAGCGATTTTCTTTTTCCTGTTCACTTATCTGATCTTGAAAACGAAATGCGTTCGTTCCTTCTTCTCTGGAATATTTAAAAACCCCCAGTCGTTCAAATTCAATTTCCTTTATGAAATCCAGCAGTTCTTCAAAATCATTTTCTGTTTCCCCTGGAAAACCGACAATGACTGTAGATCGAATTGCCAAATTATCTATTTTTTTGCGAAGCTTTTGAATAAGCTTCGTTATTTTCGCGCGCTTTACTTTTCTACCCATCAACTCCAAAACAGTATCCGAAATATGCTGAATCGGCAGATCGATATATTTGCAAATTTTTTCTTCTTCTGACATCAAGTCGATTATCGAATCCTCCAAATGAGCCGGATGCGCATATAACAGACGAATCCATTTCAGATCATCGATGTGCGAGAATTCCAGCATTAACTCCAACAAGTTCGTATCGCCTTCTAAATCTCTGCCGTAATAAGTCGTATCCTGCGCCGTAATGATCAATTCCCTGACTCCCTGATCTACCAGAAAATTTGCTTCTTCGACCAGTGATGCAAATTCCCTGCTTTCGAAGTTGCCTTTGATTGAAGGTATCAAACAATAACTGCATCGATTATTACAGCCTTCGGCGATTTTCAGGTACGCATAATGTCCCGGTATAACTGATTGTCTGATTTTGGGAATCCGGTCATTAAGCTTCAAATCCGCTGCAATTTTGTCGGCGATGAGACGGAAATCCAGTTGATCGTAAAACGAGTTAACTTCCGGCAGTTCCTGTTCCAGCTCTTTTCTGAATTTCTGAGGTAAGCATCCGGTAACATAGATCTTTTTTGCTTTCCCGTATTTCTTAAACTGAATTGCCTCTAAAATCGTTTCGACAGCTTCTTCTCGTGCGCTCAATAAAAAAGAACAGGTATTAATTATAATCACATCCGCCTTTTGTGGTGCATCGACGAAATCCACTTCTTGATGTTTTAGTCCGCCCATCAAATATTCCGAATCAACGATGTTTTTGGGACAGCCTAATGTTAACACATGAATTTTCATTGAAACAGCGCCTCGACAAATTCTTCCGGATCGAAAGGCTGCAAATCGTCGATCTGTTCTCCCACACCGATGAATTTCACCGGGACACCCAGTTCGTCCCGGATTGCCAGCACCATTCCGCCTTTAGCAGTACCATCCAATTTTGTCAGGACGATCCCATCAACTGCTACAGCCTGAGTAAACTGCCGCGCCTGATTTAGACCGTTTTGTCCGGTCGTTGCATCCATTACGAGCAATGTTTCATGCGGCGCACTATCGTCCAGTTTTTTAATGACGCGGTTGATTTTCTTCAATTCTTCCATCAGATTTGTTTTGGTGTGCAACCGACCAGCCGTGTCAACGATCAAGACATCCACATTCCGTCTCATTGCCGCCTGCATCGAATCGAACGCAACCGATCCCGGATCAGCACCGGGTTGATTACGAATGATCTCCGCGTCTGCCCGTTCCGCCCAGATTTCCAGTTGTTCCGAAGCCGCAGCGCGGAATGTATCCGCTGCTGACAGCAACACTTTCTTGCCGTCATTTTTAAATTGATACGCTATTTTACCGATCGTCGTTGTCTTGCCGGTTCCGTTCACACCGACAACCATTATCACATAGGGCTTTTGTGACGGATTAAAAATTTCAGTTGGCTGGCTATTTTCGTCAAATACAATTCGCTTTGTGGCTGATTTCAAAAACCGAAGTATGTTTTCCGGTTTCCTGATCCCCAAATCCGTTACTTTATCCCGTACTTCTTCTACTAATTTCATAGCGATATTCACACCGACATCACCGCTAATTAAGATTTCTTCCAGCTCTTCATATAGATCTTCATCAATTTCTTTTCGTGAACTTACTGCGAATCCTATTTTATCAACAAATCCTTCTCTGGTTTTCGCTAGTCCTGATCGTAATTTTCCGAACATGCTTTTCACGTAAAACCTCTTTTCTTTTAAACTAAAAACACTTTCAAAATATCCGGGATCAATCTCGGATGGTTCAGCAATGCAGTTTTAAAAATGGAAACGATAGTTCGTTTCTCCGGTGCTAATTTATTCATTTTCAATGCGGTTTTATTTAACTCGTCGTCAGTTAATTTATATACTGTTTCCTTCAACCGATAAGATCGGACATGTGTTCTCCCGCCAACCTCGTACCATTCCTTCGAATATTCCGACAATCGCTGCTTACTGGTGTTATTTTCCTTGATCGCTGCAGCAGCAACATTTCCGGCAATTTCTCCGGCTAAAATACACTGAATAATGCCGCCGCCGGAAATCGGATTTGCCTGGTGCGCTGCATCGCCGACAATCATCAATCCGTCTCGCACAATATCCTCCATAAAAGGAGCGCAGGGTACGCCACCGACAACCGTAATGAATCGGGCAGCATTTGGAAATTTTTCTTGGATAAAATCATTCAAATATTCTATTGCCGGTTTTTCAGCGCTATACTCACCGGAAATGCCCAATCCGACATTCGCTGTATTCCCGTCTTTGGGGAATACCCAGACATAACCTCCCGGCGCCCATTTCCTTGAAAAATAAAAATCGCAGACATGCGGATCGACCTCGATATTTCCCAAAGTGATTTGAGCGCAGGTTTCCAT
>WJJN01000679.1 GCA_014729735.1 Candidatus Zhuqueibacterota bacterium | reverse complement strand
CTTTTCGATGGTACGGATTCAAGATTCCGGTTATATTCACTGACGAGCTTCTTCAGTTCGTCAACTCTGGGGAGCACCGACTGCACCGTTGCTTCCAGCTCCACCTTTCTTTCCAGTAATGATTCGGAGAAGGTGATCGGGTCGATGCCAATCTCGGACGCGGCTAATTTAGCGATACGCTCCTTGAATTTTTCCGACAGCAGACTGATCTTCTCTTCATACGCCTTGAGCGTCGGATCGTTTTCATCATAAAGGTCCCTGTTCACCAGGCTGGCGATGTAGCGCGCTTTTTCCGATTCCAGATCCGCCATCTGCTTTTTGATTTCCTCGATGAACGGATTCGCTAAAACTGCTTCTGTATTGAAATTCTGTTTGTTTTTGTCCAGTTGATCGTTGACATAATTCAGCCGTTTCTGAGTCGATTCCAGCTCTAAAAGGGCTTCCTGGTACAGGGTTTCGAATTCGGTAATTTTTTTCACCAGCTCTTCGGTCTCTTCAGGCAGGGCAACGACTTTTTCCCGCTCTTTATATTCTTTAAGTGCAACCTCGGATTCTTTTAATTGATTTTGTATGATCTCCAATTGCTCGGCTAAAAAGTCCTTGACCCTTCTTACCTCTGCCTGGTTTTCCAGTTGATTTTGCTGCTGATATACTTTTGAAAGTGTATTAGCCACATACGCAGCTTCGAACGCAGAAGGTGCATTCACGCTGATTTCAACGATATCGGTATTGCGAATCGGATTGATGGAGATATTTCCGAGAAGCGATTTGACCGCCGATTCCATGCGTTCTGCTTCGTCGCGCTCGTTGTTTTTGCTTTGTTTATCCGAAGATCCAATGATCCCGGCAATCGTATTTTTAATTTTAAGAGCAATATTATTTCTTCTGCTGCGAGCGTCCCGCCGGTTACCCAGGATGAGCAACTCGTCAGCATATTCCGATTGGCTTAACCGAAGAACGACTTTTTCCGCAAGCGTGCGACTGGTGAGAATTTGGACCTGGTTGTTGATCATTGTTTCTTTCTCGCCCAGCCGTGTAATATTGAACAGCGTTTGTTCGGCAGCTTTATTTTCCTTGAACATCACTTTTGCAGTTGCCGTGTAAATTGGAGTGGTTGTATATGTATAATACGCCACAAAACCAAGTACAGTAAAAAATGATATTATAATAATCCATCGACCGCGGTAGAGAATCCTCAAATAATCCTGAAGTGTAATTTGTTTTTCTTTCAATTCTTCCATGTACGTATATCCAATTTACACAGGTGCTAACAAAAATGTCAAGTTCTAATAATAGAAAAAAAAAATACATTAGTCAAGTGAATTTATGAATCTTAACAAATCTTAATATATGTTATATGTTAGAAAGTATGACTAACGGTTTTCAGCTAAATCACTATGACAAATACAACTTTTTCAAGAGACTACATATTATTTATTTTCGTTAATATTTGTTTATTCGGATTGCGCTATCGGATAATAGAAAAAGCCTGATCAACGGAATACATATTCGATAATCAGGCTAAACTAATACGCGATCCTGTTTTTCAAAGAATAATATTAGTCTAATCCCAATGAGTGGACAATCTAATAAAATTATTCATAAAAGTCCAATTAAAATTTTTTAACGCATATCGACTACTTCTACATTTTCAGGTATTTGAAGCGAAAAAACAGTATCTTTTAAATCCTGATTTACTTTAATCGACCGCAGGCTGTAGGTCGTGATATTTTCATTAATATCCGTATGTTGCACTTTTTGTGTGAGCCAACTGCTCCTGGCAACCCAAATTTTCATTTCACGAATAAATTGATTATCTGTCTTTGCAATCAGGTTTACGACATAACAATCGGTATTATTGTATTTCTCTTCTCGTAAATACTGAGGATTATAGTTTTGGGAAAATTTCAGGAATATTTCCCGTGGCAGGATTACTTCTTCAGCATTATCCACATTGTCGATAATGACTTGATTATTGGATTTGGAATATGTCCATAAATTCGTTCCATCCGAAACAACGATTTGACCTTCTGTCTCGATACGAAATTTATTTTTTCCCTTGATGAACAGGCTTCCATGTTGTTCCTGAGATTCTCCGGCTAGTTTCCATTTGAAGGATTGCGTAAAATTTGCCGTCAGGCTCCCGATTTCTTCGTATTTATTCTTTACTTTGTCGATAATATCTTCAGCATCGATTGCCCACAGGGTATGGATCGAGCCGATAAACAGAATGAGGACGATTGTATTTATTGACAGACTTCTCATCAATTTCTCCTTTAAATTAAACCCAGTTCTGCTAATTCTTCATCATCAACGAGCACTTCACGCGGTTTGCTGCCGTCTGCGGGACCGACATATCCGGCAAGCTCCAGTTGATCGATGATGCGCGCTGCCCGGGTATATCCGATTTTAAGTCTTCTCTGCAACAGAGACGAAGATCCCTGTTGATGTCTGACAACCATTTTCAACGCTTCGTTAAATAGCTCGTCACGTTCTTCTTTTTTGTTTCCGTACATTCCGAAGGAATCATCTTCTTCATCACTATTCAGATTCGTTTTATGAGGCACTGCAGGCTGTTTTTTAACATGTTCGATAATTCGCTTTACTTCTTCATGTGAGATAAAGGCGTTATGAATACGAATAGCCTCGGGACTCCCCGGTGGCAGGAATAGCAT
>WJJN01000678.1 GCA_014729735.1 Candidatus Zhuqueibacterota bacterium | reverse complement strand
GGAATTGACATTTCCAGTCAATCAGACCAGGGCTTCCGTATCAAAACTCAGGACAATAAGCTCATGATTGTTGGAGGCAGCGGCATGGGCACCTTGTTCGGAGTATATCACTTCCTGGAAAAATATTGCGGAGTTCGATGGCTATGGCCGGGTAAGTTGGGCGAAGTAATACCGCGGCAGGAAATCCTGGCTATTAAATCTATCGATGAGACCGATGCTCCGGATTATCTCTGGCGGGAGCTGGGACCGGGTGGTTTCCTCTGGAAGGAATGGACCCGTGAGAACTTATATAGCCGGATGGGGGTATCGGAAACGGCACGGACCGAATACAGGGTATGGGAACGCCGTCAGCGGTTCGGGTATTTTCGCATGGAAGGTGGGCATGTATGGGGCGCGATGTTTCCGCCGCAAAAGTATGGTGAGGCGCATCCGGAATATTTCGCCCTGAGCAATGGCAAGCGAGACAACATTTTGTTCGATGTCAAGCACAGAAATCAGCTTTGTACTTCCAATCCGGATGTCATTAAATTAAGTATCGCATATGTCAGGGACTATTTCGAACAACATCCGAATGCGGATGGGGTCTCCATCAGCCCCAACGACGGCATGGGCTGGTGTATGTGTGAAAAATGCCGAGCGCAGGATATTCCGGGCTACACTGTTATGCGGCGGGGGGAACCGTATCCGGTCCTCTCCGATCGGATGATGAAGTGGGCAGGTGCTGTCGGTGAAGCCATCGCCGAATCGCATCCCGATAAATATCTGACCATGCTTGCCTACGGCTTGTATCGGGATCCGCCGAAAAACACGAAAGTACCTTTGAATGTGATTGTTCAACCCAATATCCACAGTGAAGAGTTTGTTTTCCCGGAGAAGAAAAACAAGGACGAGAACATTTTACGGGAATGGAGCCGATTCGCGCCCACATTGGGCATTTATGAATACATGGACCAGCAAAAATGGACCGGTCTGCCAAAGCACTATTACCCGCAATTAGCCGACATGTTGCAGCGGTATCACGCCATCGGAACGCGATTTTTCGAAACTCAGGCAGGCACGGGATTCGCGGTTAATGGCATGAACTACTATGTCCTGGGGAAAATGCTCTGGGACGTTTCTCTGGATTACCGTGACATTGTCCGGGATTACTGCCAGACCGGTTTTGGTGAGGGTTGGCAGGAAGTGGAATCGTATTTTCAATTGATTGCAGAAAGATGGACCCTCATTCCGGAGTATGAAACACTGACCGGCAATCCCTTCAGTTGGCGGACTGCCCAGCAAATCTATGATTTTCTTCAGGCACTATATCCGGACGACGTACTCAATGAAGCAGCCAGGCTTCTGAACCAGGCGTCTGATAAATGTTCCAGCCAGAAAGATATAGACCGGATTGCATTTTTAATGCAAGGCTTGGAGTGGACCACGCAGACTCTTAAAGGGATCGAAATGGTTCGGGCGCTTCAAAAAGATGGCATGGATCTATTCAATAAAGATACAATCCGGAAATTTACCGAACTCTACGAGCAGGGAAAGTCCATTCCGCACTGGGACGATATTATGACAATCTATGAATACTGGATGGAAAGGGAACGCTGGATCGATGCCCATCGAAACGATTTTATGCTATCGTATCAATGGGTGAAATCCAATGTTCATTACAGACCATGGAATCCCATCGTCCCGATTGCTAAAATTCAGGGAGCTACCAAACGTCATCACCTGGGAACAGTTTTCTATGGATACTGAAATAGATGGG
Organism: Candidatus Zhuqueibacterota bacterium; assembly: GCA_014729735.1. Classification (GTDB taxonomy): domain Bacteria; phylum Zhuqueibacterota; class Zhuqueibacteria; order Thermofontimicrobiales; family Thiofontviventaceae; genus Mariaggregatimicrobium. Next base: position 2,102 of record WJJN01000678.1, on the reverse strand, counting down.
ATCTTGATTTTCACTAGATAGAAATCTCTGGATTTATCAACTGCAATGAAGATATTAGATAATAAACGTCTAACTAAATCATAATTGAATGCTATCAAATTGAATCTAACGTTCTAGAAAAATAGATATTTTTAGCAAAGGATTCGTTGTTGCAGATTCACATCATGAACAACTTGTTTTATCTGAACTACCTGGTTCAAAAGGTGTGATGATCGTCAGCCCTGAATCATATCCTACAAATATTGTATTGTCTTATCAAGGATGTAAAAATTGCAGTAGATGAATAAATGAATAAAATTAGCTTGAGTTATTTTTATAGAATGAAAGGTGCTTAAATGCTATGCACAAAAAAGTTATTGAGTTCCCCATAAAATTACAGTGATTAAAAAAGACAACGAGCTTTTTATGCATATTCGGAACCAGGAAAAGGATTTGCTATGTTGCTGGAAGACGCATGCTTTTCCTGAAATAATCGAGGGCAGAATCGGTTTGCGCCACATGCATACGCGGAAAGCACCCTATCGGGATTTTCGGATTTGGCTAATGAAAAATGATGCTGCAAAATAAAAATTATGTTGATATTTAACGATGTTATTTATGCCATTAACAAAGTAAATATGCAGTTAATAACTTGATTTGAATACAATTTTTTTTGATTATCAAATATCATAGAGATATATTAAGGAGCCTGAATATATGTGTAGTATTTATTATTATCGAATGAAAACCGGGGAAAATACACACGCGCAAAATTATAGAATCAATTAAGTTATAGCATCACACAAAAATACTTTTCAATGATATAGGTGAATACAGTTATGACTCTATCGGAGAATAAAATATCGAGAAGAAGGTTTTTAGGACAGATTGGGTTTGGTATCGCTGCGGCTTCGCTTCAATCGCAATTTTCGTGTTCAGGAAAGAGCAATCCGAATACACCGAATATTCTTATGATAATTGCGGATGACTGGGGCTATCCTCATGCCGGTATTTATGGAGATAATGTTGTCAAAACACCAGTTTTTGATAGCATTGCACGGAATGGTATTTTGTTTAATAATGCGTACGTATCGGCACCATCATGCACACCATCGCGCGGCGCGTTGCTTACAGGACAGCATTTCTGGCGGCTGGGTCCAGGAGCAAATTTATGGAGCAGCCTGCCATTACGCTATGAAACGTATCCAGATATTTTGGAGGGAAAAGGCTACTACGTTGGATCGTGTTTAAAAGGCTGGAGTCCTGGTAATAAACGTGAAAAAAGCGCAACCGGTAAAGAATATGCTAATTTCGATGAATTTTTGAATAAACGACCTGTGGGAAAACCATTTTGTTTCTGGTTCGGTTCCTATGATCCTCATCGACCGTATGAATGGCAGACCGGAATAAAAAGCGGATTGGATATCCGTGATGTGGAAGTTCCCCCGTTTCTTCCGGATAATGAAATAACCCGAACGGATATGTGTGATTACTACTTCGAGGTGCAGCGCTTTGATTCTGATATCGGTAGACTTCTCAAACGATTAGAAGAAACCGGAGAGCTTGAAAATACAATTATAGTAGCAACAAGTGATAACGGCAGTCCATTTCCCCGCTGTAAGTGTAATTTATATGACTATGGTGTGCGTGTCCCGCTGGCTATTCAATGGGGAAATAAAATCAAAAAAGAGCAGGTCGTTGATGATTTCGTAAACCTGATCGATTTGGCTCCAACTTTTCTGGAGGCTGCCAATGTTCAAGTGCCAGAGGAAATGGATGGCAATAGCTTGGTGGACATTTTTGAAGGAAGAAACGCAGGTCCTGCGAGAGACTATGTTCTATTCGGAAGAGAACGCCATACCCCATCACAAGCAAATCACTGGGGCGGCTATCCCATGCGGGGCATTCGTACAAAGGATTTTCTTTATATTCGTAATTTTAAACCTGATCGTTCGCCTGCTGGTGATAAAACCAGCATCAGAGGACCTGCTTATAGTGATATCGATGCAAGTCCAACGAAAGAGTACTTGCTTCAGCATCGAAATGATCCGAATGTGGCTCCTTTATTTGATTTGGCATGTGGCAAAAGACCGGCAGACGAGTTATATGATCTGCGTAAAGAT
>WJJN01000677.1 GCA_014729735.1 Candidatus Zhuqueibacterota bacterium | reverse complement strand
TTTTGGCTGCAATTCGCCATCCTCTGCCCATCCGCGCAGCTCGGATTCCACATCCATCCACAAAGGAACTTTCGCCCAGATTTTATGATCATAAAAGGAACCGGCATGCATGTGTTCGCCATTGTGATGCAGTGCGTGAATAAAGTAATTGTCCGATAATCCGATCAATTCCAGATCACCATCGCCATCCAGATCAGCTACAGTGGCATTTTGATTGAATGTGCCATGACCGCTGTTTACGCGTGCCCGTACCGGATAGCCGGAAAATGGCTGCCCTTCTGTGTTCAAAATATACCAGTCGTAGTCATTATCATCCGTGCGGGCGGAACCGACAATGATTTCCTGCACGCCGTCATTATTCATATCCGCGACGCATAGCGAGCGAAGTTCACTATTCACCTTAAGATCAACCGGAAAATGAGCATTGTAAAAATATCCATCAGAATTATAAACAGAAACAATTCCCGTGGAATGTGCGGTAATAATTTCCAAAGCACCGTCATTTCCCAGATCGGCAATAGCCACTGCAGGATAGGTGTTACCGGCATGCTCGTTACCGGAGTAATTTCTGTCATGCCCGGTGTACACGTTCCAGACCGGATCCCCTGTCTCGCCATCCACAACATAGATCATATAATCTGCCCAAATCACTTCCTTGCGATTATCACCATCCAGATCGGCGACAGCGGGCGAACCGGCATATCCACCATACATCAAATAGGGACCGCCGCCTTTGCCCCACCATTTCAGGACAGGTGGATTTACTGCGGCAGTCAGGGCATTTGTTGTCAGTATAATGAGTAAAAAAAATAGTCGGCGCATGATGCTCCGGTTTGAATTACATCTTGAATTAAGGGGCTGAACTTGCAAAAATCATTCCCGCACTCCAAACTATGGAGGGCATTGGCTGCATAAATGTGTGACGGCGAAGTCACAAAAAGCTCTGGTGCAAGGATTCATTCGTAGCTCAAAAGACTGCTGTATTGCGGCAATAATCTTACTCGATATTGTGTCGATTTCGAGTTTTTGGATTGACATGGGAATCTAAAACAACAGCCGAAGATCCACTTCTAAATAAGCTGTTCCGTTGCGGATTATTTTTGTTGCCTGATTAAAAAGCGAAATGGATGTTTCAGGATACTCGAATAAAATGAATGATCGATAGCGGGCATCCGGAGACTGCGGCATGTTTTTAAAGTGAATTTCAACAGGATAATCTTCGGATTGTGCTGCCTCACTCATCGCTATCATAAAATGCAAATAGCTTTGCGCACCTACTGGCGGTTTCTTCAAATCATGCGGAAGCGTAGGTTGATCAATTCGATGCAACAGGCAATACAGAAATTTTGCTCCATAGGTAATTCGCTTGATATTCGTCATTCCATCGATGAAATCACAGTCAGCTAATAATTTGCGCTGCTCTTTGGTAAGCATGCTGTGGTAAAAATGCGGTGATCTGATATCGATTTGTGGATCGTACGAAGACATAAGCCATTCGATTCGCTCCATTGTAGAATCTGCAGACATTTTTCTTAGCAGTTCATTCCGGTTCGAAGCTTGACATACTTCTTCAAGCTGCGATACAATTCTGAAATAGCGTCCGGCTTTTCTGCGGGACAAGTAGCCGTCATCAATCGCAGCAGAATCGATGGCAGCATGCAAAATCAGAAATTCCAACAGCAGCTTTTTTTCATCCGAGTCAATTTTTTGAAAATCACCATCCTCAAATAATTCTTCGAATACCAGATAATTCATTTCGCCGATAATCATCACTCCTAAAATATGATGATATCGCAATGCGATATTGTAAAAATGTTTGACATATGGCTCGATTACACCGAAGCTGCCCCATAAATTGTATTGCTCGTCATAGTCTTTCAGGATATCACTTATTAATTTATCGTGATAAACAGGTGACAATGGCTTCAGTAAATCATGCATCAAAACATATGCTTCCAAGGAAGAGCTCAATCGATAACGACTTAATTTGCGATAAATATCGACAAATTTGATGAAGGAGTGGTAAGCCTCATCGATATTATTATCGCGGTTCAACTGAAGTAAAAAATCGCGTTCCGAAGAATCCGAATTGAGAATATCAATACACCATTGTTTTAACAAATTATCGTTGATTGCACTGGCAGTTTCGATGTTTTGCAGCGCGATCAATTCTTTTTCAAGGTGTAACTGCAATAGAGGAAGTTCGAGGTTTTTAATATACTGCATGGAATTATTCATAAATTAAATTTGAAAAAGATCCTTGCACGAACCTGTAATCAGACATCGTTGTACGAAATCCATACATTCAGATTACGCCAAACGAAATCGCCAGAAAAGACGGACCATTGATAGCCGCGTGAATTAGCACTCCAAGCCAGGTATTTTGTCGCTTCTGCACAATATAGGATTGAATGAACAGCATCGGGAATAATGTTGCCAGGAGTTGCCATCCGAACGCGATGTGAAAAATTCCCCAGAAGAAGCCGTGGTAAATCCAGGCACGTTTTCCAAAGATGAGCTCCTGTCCCGGTAGAATTGTTCCTCGCCATAGAATCTCTTCGCCCATTATATTCAGCAGCCAGTAAGGAAGCCATATCAGTAGCAGCCAGTAGCGGTCCGGCGTCAAAGGTTCGAATGCCATAAATGGTGGCTGATGGCGTACCTCTCCGGCGAAGAGTTCAAGCAGTCCGGTGACCGCCCCACTTGCCGCCACGATCCCAAGAATACCCCAGATGCCCCATCGCCAGTCAGATGTGGTCATTTTTCGGAAACGCAATCTTTCCTTCCAAAAATGAGCTTTTCGAATTGTGCCCTCTGCCTGAGTAATAATAATGGCAGCGATGATCATCGGAAAAAAAATACCCAATCCGGCAACGAGAAACCAGAAAATAATAGGTTCCCAACCAGTTATTGCGCTGAGATACGGGATCAGAAAATGAGTTTCCAGATATAGAAACAGTCCTGCTCCACCGAATATCGCGAGTGAGAATTTAAAGCCAAACGGAGTTACTTTTATCTTATTTGTTGACATAATGAATTGATTTAGTGTCTGAACGA
>WJJN01000676.1 GCA_014729735.1 Candidatus Zhuqueibacterota bacterium | reverse complement strand
GCATTTACTCAGGATTTATCTGCTTACGAAGTTGTTGACAATGAAAGTGTGGGGCTGACAGTGGCTCCCTTCAGCAAAGCAGGGATGGCGATTGCGGATATTGATAGAAACGGCTGGCAGGATATTTTTTGCCTCAGATGGAGTGGCGAAAGCTATAGTCGAATTTACGTGAATGAAGGGGGGATTTTCCAGGATATTACTGACCAGAGCCCATTACAGGACATTGAAGAAGAAGGCGAAGAAACTGAGACGCGGACATCTGTCTGGGTGGATTATGATAACGATGGTGACAAGGATTTGTGCATTGGTACAAATAAAGCGATTCATCTGCTACGGAATGATGATAATAATTTTACCGATGTCTCGGAAGAAATGGGATTCGTTGGTCAAAAGCCGGGCGGATTTATTGTGGAATGGTTCTATAGTCTGGCTGGCTGGGCTGATTACGATTTAGACGGTGATCTGGATTGCGCAGTGAGCCAGGAAAGCAATCCGAATCTGTATCTGTTTCGCAATGACGGCGATCATTTTACAAATGTTGCCACCGAAGCCGGACTGGATAGTTGCGCAATCGCCGGCAAAACTCGTATTTCATGGACAGATATCGATCTTGATGGTGACCCCGACCTGTTAGGACGCCATACGTTTTTGTTCAACGACAATGGTTACTTTCGCAACGCGACTGATTCCATCGGATTAGTTACGCAATTCTGGACAACGCACCGTGAATTTTTCGATTATGATAACGATGGCGATCTTGATTTTTTCAAAGTCCCCAGTACATCTATTGATGAGGGTTTTATCGAACTGTGGGAAAACAGGGATGGGTTCTTTTTCAATGTATCACAGGAAGTCGGATTCGTTTCAATAAAAGACCGGTATCGAAGCCTGTCGCCCGGTGATTTTGATAATGATGGTGATTTGGATATTTTTGTTCAGGTAAATATCCAGCAAAGTGCAGATGTTTTATTTGTAAATGACGAAATGGAAGACGGTTCCAGAGCATTTGCAGATGTGGCGAGATTCGTCGGCATTACACAAACCGGGGATTTAAAAGGCGGTGGTTTTTTTGATTACGATAATGACGGATTCCTGGATATTTATATTCCTTCGGCAGAATTTAACCACGTTCTTTACCACAATCTGGCAATCAATAATGCAAACTGGGTGGGTTTCATTTTGGAAGGGACAGTATCCAACCGGGATGCCGTGGGAAGTCTGGTGACTTTATACACAGGCGATAAAAAACAGATTCGATATACCACATGCGGGAATGATTTTGTGCGCCAGGACAATCCCTGGGTTCATTTCGGGATTGGATTTGCGACTGAAATCGACTCTGTTACTATTCGATGGCCTCTGGGGCTTAAACAGGTTTTGACTGACGTCGCGATTAATCAGTATCATGAAATTAAAGAGCCGGATCAAACCGGCGTTAAAGCGCTGGATAACAGCTCAAAACCGAGGAATTTCAAACTCGATCAGAACTACCCCAATCCGTTTAATCCGAGCACCATGATCTCTTATCATATTCCTGCAGAGACTAAAGTTGAGTTAAGCATTTTTGATGTCAATGGCAGGAAAGTGAAAACCGTGGTCAATGTGCGTCAGGCTGCGGGCAGCTACTCAGTGATCTGGAACGGTGATGACGATGCGCGACAGCGTGTATCATCGGGTATTTATGTATATCAATTAAGAGCCGGTAATGCGGTTCTTACGAAAAAAATGGCGTTCGTTAAATAAATTAAAATTTTAATAAAGAAATTTATTATCGATTATCTGTATCAAAGTCAGGAGATAGCTCATGAAGTTAAGATCAATTTTAATTATTGTGTTGAGCGTAAGCATCGCGATTGCTCCTCATTTTTCTTATGGACAGGAATCTGCTCAACCATATGTTTCCAACGTATCGAATACAGGTACGACGGTCGCGGCGTTTCTTGAGATTGGTGCTGGTGCGCGGGCTCAGGCAATGGGCGGCGCCTTCACATCGGTTGCCGATGATGCCACTGCGATGTATTGGAATCCCGCCGGTATTTCACGATTGGGACGTATCGAGACGACTTTTAATTACACAAACTGGTTCGTTGAAACCCAATATGCGTACGCCGGTGTCGTCGCTCCGGTGGGAAACATGGGGGCAGTAGGGGTAAATGTTACCCACTTTGATTTCGGAGAACAGCCGGTTCGTACAATCGCCCGTCCGGAGGGAACTGGAGAAGTTTACGGCGCAAGTGATATTGCACTCGGATTAGCTTATGCAATGAATTTGACGGACCGTTTTTCAATGGGATTTAATTTCAAATACATCAATCAGCGGATATGGCATGAAAGTGCGAATGGCTTTGCAATGGACCTGGGTGCACTGTATGATACTCCCCTGCGAGGATTGCGGCTGGGATTCGCGATACAAAATTTTGGTACGGATATGCGATTAGAAGGCAGAGATTTGCGTCGGGCTTATGATCCTGATCCGCTGAATTACGGCAATGATGCCATCAATGTTAATTTTGAGACCGATCAGTTTGCACTTCCACTGAAATTCCGTTTTGGCGTTTCCTATGAATTAGCATTATCAAAATCTCATTCTTTTTTGCTGGTATCAGATCTTCTGCATCCGCTGAATAATTCGGAATCGATAAATATAGGATTCGAATATGTTGCTTTTGATGCCTTTCAGCTTCGCGCCGGATACGAATCACTATTTGAGCGGGACGCCATAAATGGTTTGAGCCTGGGCGCTGGAATACATTATAAATTGCAAAACAGAATGATTATCATTTTCGATTATGGCTGGGCTGATTGGGGAGTTTTCTCGAGTGTAAACCGATTCTCTGTCGGATTAGGCTTTTAAAAAGAAAGGTTCTAATTCACCGGACTTATTATAAATCAACAAATCGAAAGGAGGTAACTGAAAGGAGAACGTGATCGGATTATTAAAATCCACACACGTCGACAACATGAATGTGACCAGCGCTCTATGTCATTGAAATAGATAATTAGACAGAAGGAGGTGATTTTAAAAAGAGACAAAATTTGTTGGCTTTAAATGGTAGTTAAGCAAATTAACATGGAGGAAAGCAATGTATAAGACTTACAGTACACTAATTATTTTACTGTTAGTTTGCGTTATTTCCTTTCCAGTAATGGGACAGGAAACAGAACCAAACGATACGATCGCAGGGGCAAATCCACTGGGTCTGGATGAAATACTGGATGCAGATTTATCACAAGCTGATACAATTGATATATTCAAGATCAGTGTTGAATCTGACAAGATGTATTCCATTGCGACACAAACAGATCCGCTGGTATTCAACGCCAAAAATGTCCTGAAAATGGATGTTGTTGATGAGAATGATGAAAGTGTTCTCAATTCCAGTCCTTCCGGTCGATATGAAAAATTCGGTAGCATACTGAGAGCCTGGGTACCGGAAGCGACAGGTGATTACTACGTTAAAATTTGGGCTGCCCCCGATGTATTAGCAGCGGAGACGGACCCGAGTTATTCAATCCGCTTGTGGTATGGTACGCCTATCTCAGTTGCAGGCACAGAACATGAACCGGATGACGAGGTTACGGATGCGTCACTGCTCCCGGCACTTATGACCGATGGTACAGTGGTTCATGGCTACCTGTATAATGAGTATACCGAAGGCGATACATTTACAGCAAATTGGAATGATTTTGATCTGTATAAAGTAGAAGTTCCGGAAGCCGGAATGGTTTTGATCGCCGAAACAACCACACCAGGCAGATTATATGGTCACCCGGAATGGATTCGCGAGACAGATACCGAAATCACTTTGCTGGATAATACCGGTGCTGAAACGCCGATTAAAAACGATGACAAAGATGT
>WJJN01000675.1 GCA_014729735.1 Candidatus Zhuqueibacterota bacterium | reverse complement strand
TTTGTAAAAAGCCGCAAACGCCATTTTGTCGCTGTCGCCTTCCCATGATAGATGGAATATTCCGGTCAGTACATTGGTAATTGGATACTCGACGCCGGTTTCCAGATTATTAACATAGATATTATAAATTCCAGACCGATCGCTGGTATACGCCAGCCGTGTGCCATCAGGCGAAAAGACCGGCGACTGCTCATTGCCCCGTGTTCTGGTGATGCGCTGAATTTCGCTTCCGTCCTGCCGGATGGTGTATACATCGTAATTATAAAAATCAGAATAATAGATTTCGAAATTTTCAGGAATGTCTTCCTGCGAGATGTAGCCCCCGCGATCGCTGATAAAAGCCAGTCGCTCACCATCAGGAGACCAAGCCGGTTCGAGATCGCTGAAGACATCGTCGGTGATTTGTCGCAGCTTTTTTGTTTTCAGATGATAAGAGAAAATATCGCCCTGTCCGTTCTGCGTTCCCATGAAGGCAATTTCATCTCCTTTTGGCGACCAGACCGGACTGAAAATTCCATCGAGATCCAGTTTGATGGTTTGAGACATATCTTCTTCTTTTACATCGAAAATGTGCAGAGCATCGCTGTCACCGGCTTTCGCTGCAAATACAATGTAATTTCCATCCGGAGACCAGCTAATTCCTGCTCGCAGCCATTTCAATTCTTCCAGATTTCCAGAACGCTCGCCGCTTACTAATTTGGAGATTATTTTCCCATCGATAGCGCTCATCAAATAGATATCAAAATAATTGTCTCGGTCCGATAAAAATACCATTTTATCCCCCTTTGGAGATAATGCAGGACCGCTGTTTACAAAATTCTGTTCCTTGACATGATCCGTCATTTTTCTGGCAAATTCACCCGGCTCCTTGCGGTCGGCAATATCGGGCCAATACTCCCGCTTCAAATAGAGATGCCATTTATCGGTCAGCTCTTCCGTGCCGATGCCGATGGACTGCTTAAAACCCTGATCGACATTTTTCGTCACTTTGATCTTCCCAATCAATTCACCAATTTTCTCTTTGCCGTATTTTTCTGCAAGATAATATAGCACCGATTGCCCGCCTTTATATGCCATGAATCCATATAACCTGTCTATATCCGGGACATACGTGTTAAGCGCGGCGTCGCGCAGATACATGTCGCTTTCGGTATCCCATTCACGACTTTCGAATTCCGCCAGTCCTTCGATCATCCACAGCGGTAAACGTAGTCGGGACATCCCGCTTATAATCGACTGTACGCCGGAACCATAGAGCATTTGCAGCATAACGGCATGGGTCAGCTCATGATGGATCACATGTCGGAACTGCTCCCAGCTACCGTCGAACGGCAGCACCACACGGTTCTTGAAAAATTCCGTAAATCCTCCCACTGATTCTTCCGGAGGAGACAAATCCACGTTTGTCTGACCAAAATCATTGTGACTGTTATAAGCGATAATGGTAATCCGGTCGATCAAATCGAAGCGGAAGCTTGCCTTCAGTCTTTTATAGCTTGCTTCGGAAATTTCGGCGACAAAAGTAGCTATGTCCTCGCCGCCCTCTGTGAAATAAATATCAAAATGCTCGGTTTGAATATATTTCCATTCAAAATCCTGATATTGTACTTTATTTTTACCGAAATACTGGGATTGAACGAGTGTTGGAAAGAGTATAAATAATAATATGATAAATTTGAATCTTGCCATTGTGCTCTCCTTGAAACGCTAACGAATTAGCTTCTTGTTACTCATCGGCAATAATTGTAAAATAATATAGCAATTAATAAAATGAATGTCAATTTGTTTTACTCGATTTGAAATTCCTTCATGAATATCCCTAACCGTCGGGAATTCAAATCCTGTAGTCGAATCGAAAACGTGTAATAGCCCGCCGGGGCTTCAAACGTGAAATTGATTTTTCTGCGCAGCTTTTCCTTGGCTTCTTTTTCAGAAGATGCGGTTAATTGCACATCCTTGGTGCCATGACTCACTTCATTCAAATCCTCGTCATAAACAGCATAATTTTGTCTGATTGCAGCCTGGAAAAATCCGCCGGTATTTCTGAAATGAAATTCTTTCCCTGAAATCTCATAAGTCGCATTCATGGTTCGATTGTTATTTTGGTGATTTTCCACGAACAATTCCAGATCGAAATGTTTCACCGGCTCGATGTCATTGAACGGCTCGAATTTAAAATCCGACTTGTAAATGTATTCGGCGTCGATATACGACTCATAATTCTGATACAATCGCTTGCTGACAGGTCCTGCTTCGATGGCATTGCCATAAATATTCGTGACATACGGTTTCACCACAAAATCGACATTAAAGCGGTGATAGGTCCAAATTTCTTTTTGAAAGGCTCTGGATGCATCCTTGAAATCCGGTTCGCCGTATTTGATATACAATTCTCCCCGGCTGTCCCATGGCGCCATAGACCAGCCGTCCCGCATGTATTGTTTCTTCAAATAGTTGAATTGGCGATAGTTCCATTCCTGACCGTACTTCGAATGCGCATAATAGATTCGGCGCAAAAATTCGTCTTTTCGCTCGTTGACATCCGTTGTCGGCGTCGGGTCCCACTTTTTCCAGAATTTACGTAGCCATTCCCTTTTATCATAATCGGTTTGAAGGATGATAAAATCATTGAATTCTGCTTCAGGCAGAATGTGCCACAAACCGTATGCGGTCAGCTCGAGGTCGGTCCAGGTGTTGCCTTTTTTGCGAAGCTGTTCGTAGATCTTCATCCGCCTTGTTTCCGGAATCAAGCTGCCGAAAATTCCTCTGCTTTCCTGCGGCGTCTCCGGCTCCGGTTTCTTTTCCTGGATTTCGATTTTCATATCGGAGCGCCTCCGGCTTTTACCGCTATTCGAACTTTCTTCCAAATTTTCAATTAAAGACTCTGCCAGGCTGCTCAATTCCTGATCCCCGTTATCCGCAATTTCCTGTAAAACCGGCGCTGCCTGATCATCGCGAAGTTTGCCGAGACTAATAGCCGCCTGATAACGCACATTTTTAATATCGTGTGTAAGCATGGAACGCAGGAACTTGCGGTAGCGGTTTTGCCCGTTTTTCACAAATTCTTCGGCAATGGAAATCTGGTGAATCAGTGCGTCATCAACCCAGACACTGGACGGAGATTTTACAATCATAGCCTGATATTCGTCAAACGCTTTTAACAATTCTCCCTTGTTTTCAAAGACATAGGAGATCCAGAAATGCGCATCATCTGCGTAACGGCTATCGGGATATTTCATCATCAGTTCACGATAATTTTCTATCGCTGCATCCCATTTTTTATTGAAGGTTTCTTTCTTCGCCTTTTTATAAAGCTTGAAATCCTCATCAGCCTGAGTGATGTCCGCTCCTGCCAAAAATATCATTATGAGAACCATACACCAGCCGGTTTTCATATTTCATACTCCTACATTAAATTCGATTGCTTTGCCTGCCTCAGCTCCACAAAAATATGCAGATCATCAATATTTTCTCTTAAATAATCCAGTTCCTGTTCGGGATTTGTCATATCGAAATTTGCTAACTCCAGCAGGATTAATTCCAACTGTTCCAGCAAATCATAAAGCCGCTCATTCGATTCCGATCTTGCATGCTCCTTTAAATAAATCGTTTTTTGAATGAGATTCATGAAATTCACATTTTCCATAATTTCCTGCAGATTGCCAACGTTATCAGCGTTGGCAATTTGCAGAAGCAGAAACTCGCTTTCGAAAATAACAGTGCTTAGCACCTGATTCTTCAAATCAATTTCCGAATACGTCGGAGCCTGTTGCCTGTCATCATAGCGGGAAATTCCGATCAAAATGCCGATCATCAATATGACGGCGACTTTTGCCAATCGCACTCCCACTGGTGGCTTAATGATCAGAAAATCATAAATCTCTTTTAGCCATCGTTTCAAAGAAAACTCATCCTTGTACAATTTTTTTAGATTTCGGTGATATGTTTTCAGTTGTTCTTTGGTCGGGTGCACTGTTTCAAACGAACGGAGCTTTTCGGCGGCTTCTTCCATTTGTAACAACTGTTTCCGGCACTCGGGACAAGCGCGCACATGCT
>WJJN01000674.1 GCA_014729735.1 Candidatus Zhuqueibacterota bacterium | reverse complement strand
TTTTTCACCGTATGTTCTGAGCTGCTGTTCGAAGATGGAGCCATATCCTTCATCATTCGCCAGTGCCAGAATGAACGGCACATTATCCGTCAGACTCATTGCTTTAAACCGGTTCACATCTTTGTTGATGCTGCCATTCAATGTGCCTTTTGCCAAATCTTCGGAAAAATGAGATGCAGTCGCACCGCTACCTCCATTGCCGAGAATGAATACCTGCTTCCGCTGATAGTATGCTTTCTCCAAGATGTCCAACATTTGTTGCACATCTTTCGCATCGACTCCATAGCTTGCTTCCTTAACCCTGAGTAAGTAATCATTCATCATTTCCATTCGTAACTCCTCATATTGAAAATTATCCTACTTCCGTGCTTTTCCAAAAAGAAAGGAAATTCACGATACCCTTTTAATGCATCCCGCAATTGATTCTGTTTTTCTCTGGGACAATAAAGCATTAAAAATCCACCGCCACCGGCGCCGGAAATTTTTCCTCCTAATGCCCCGGCTTCCATCGCCGAATTAAACATCTCCTCGATGTCGCCATTGGTAATTTTTTTCGCTAATTCCTTTTTGAGCTGCCACGTTCTTCTCAGTACGTCCCCCACCTGGTTGTATTCTCTGGCGCATAGCAAGTCTTTTATCTCCATCGCCTGTTTCTTTATTTCTCTCAGAAAGTACATTTTATTCGATGTCTGTTCCTTTTGTTCGGTTAAAATAGCATCTGCCTTGCGTGTTTTTCCTGTGTAGAACAGAAGTAAATTTGCCCCGAACTTTCTGTTATTTCCATTCTCCAGACATACTTTTTCCACATCCACCTGCTCATCCGGTCTGAATCTGAAGAAACGCAGTCCACCGTACGCCGCGATATATTGATCCTGTTTGCCGATCGGCTTGCCCAGGATGTCGATTTCGATTTCACATGCTTCACGCGCCAACTGCTCAGCCGTCACCTGCTCTCCATTGTATGCATAAAGCGCGTTCAACAAACCAACAGTCACGCTGCTGGAAGATCCAAGTCCGGATCCGGCTGACGGAATATCCGCCAGCGTGGTTATTTCAACCCCATTTTTCGTACCCGTTTTTTTCATAGCTTCCCGTACCAGATCATGCTCGATCTGATCGACCTCGTCCACTATCTCTTTTTTCGAATAATTGATATATATCTTATCATCGAATCGTTCTTTGACAATCACGAAGATGAATTTGTCGATTGCAGAGCTAATCACCCATCCTTCTTCCTGTGAATAAAACGCTTTCAAATCCGTGCCTCCGCCGGCAAAACTTATTCTCAACGGTGTCTGTGAAATAATCATTTCGACTCCAATCCTATCAATACTTCTGACATATCTAAACTAACTTCAATACTTCCATTCATATTGTGCTTTTCGATAATTATCTATAGTGCCAATATCCATATGGAATCCTTCGATCACAAAGGCTTTCATCTTTCCGACTAATTTGGGTAGTACATGATAGCCAAAATCGATTAATCCGTTTTCCGGGAAATAGTCTTTAATCTCCGGACTCGCGATATATAATCCGGCATTTGCCAGATTGCTTTTTGGTTGAGTCGGCTTTTCTTCAAAGCTGATGACGCTGGAATCCGAATCCAGCTCCAATATCCCGCATTCTTTTGGCACATTTGTCTCGAACACAGCGATACTCAGCAACTGATCCCCCTGATGATGAAACCGAATGAACGAGCTCAAATCGACATTGGTTAAATTATCGGCATAGCAAATTAAAAATGCATTTTCATTCTTTATAAAATCGTAATTTTCTTTGATCGTGCCGCCGCTGCCCAGAAGACTTTCTTCATAGAATAAATCTATATCCACATCAAAACTATGATGTGCGAAAAATTCCCGCACCTTGTCCGGCAAATAATGCAGATTGATCAACACCTGATCGACGCCGTGCTTTTCGAATAACCGAAACCAGTAATAGAGCAGCGGATGCCCGTTGATGGGAACCAGGCACTTGGGGATGTTATCGGTTATAGGACGAAGCCTTGAGCCGACTCCTGCCGCGAGTAGAAATGCTTTCATTTTTCTTTCCTGATTTCTTTTTCGTTTTCCGAACAACGTTCAGTTTCTTCATTTTATTTGCAGTCTCTTCCAGAATATTGTCAATATCCTCCAGATTCTCAAGCCAGGAGACGTATTCCTGTACAGAATCCCGCGGCGTATATTGCGGTTTCCAGCCCAGCTCCCGCAAATTGGAAACGTCCGAAAAAATATGACGCGTATCGCCGTAACGAAATTCATTGGTAATTTTACCCTGGATATTTTTCCCAAAAATGTCGGTAACGATGTCCGAAAACTCCTTCACCGTGTATCCTTTACCACCGCCGACATTGTACACATGATAATTCGATTTCGGTGATTCCAGCACAGCGATGTTCGCCGCCACCACATCATGGACATTCACAAAATCCCGCAACTGCTGCCCGTCTTCATAGATCGGCGGCTGCTGGTTAAAAAACTGACTCACACAGAAAATGCGGCATGCTCCCGAATAGGCGTTGTATACTGATTG
>WJJN01000673.1 GCA_014729735.1 Candidatus Zhuqueibacterota bacterium | reverse complement strand
GTGAAACCCGGTATTCTGCGCAGAAGAAAGCAACGCATAAAGCTTGTTATCGATGCGAAAAAGCTGGCAATCGGCGAGCATATCGCACAGCTTCTTGTTCGCTCGAATTATTTTTCGAAATACTTTCCAATTGTCATCAATGTTACTGAAATGCGTCCGGTGCGGAAACCGGTTCAATTGATATCTGTTTTCAGCTTTATCGCACTATTTATACTCTTCCGGTTTTCCGACACTGAGATGATAACGAACCTTCCATCACAGGTTCTAATCGGTATATTAGCAGGACTAACGAGTCTGGCTCTTTCTATTTTCGGGAAAAAAGGCATGATTGCCGGTGTTTTCGTCGGTGCTGCGAGCGGCATATTTTTCCAGATCATTGCCAGATATCTCTTCAAGTTTTTTCACCTGATTCAAAATTTTATTTTCAAGAATATCCTGGATCAAAATCTGATTTCCCTCCCGGAGTTTCTCATCTGGGCTCTCTTCGGTGCCTTTCTTGGTATTCTGTCCACAATATTAGTAAGCCTCTCCCAAAAATTCAACAAACATTTTTCGAGCAAATAAAAATATTCTGCTTGACTTTTGTTATTTTATTTGTTATTATTATTTGGCTCTAATTGTTGCAAATAATAAATTATTCAATAAAATAATTTATTTTTGTAATATTAATATCCTCAACAACGAACCTGTCTTAAATTTGTAGCCTACTTTATCGAGTAAGGGCATTATCATTATTATTTCATTGTGAATAATTTTGATGTGCCAAAATAGTTATTATTTTATGTTTTTAACTGGTGGTCAATAGAAATTAAATCCGGGGAACCATTCTGTAAAGGATTATTGCGCGCCACGATAAGCACGGGACAAATACGTCCGCATATATCATTTGGCTATTTTATCAATAATCTAAGTAAGGAGGCTTTTATGGGAAAAGAAGAATTGGATAATGTGGCTGTCAATCATTCGGCAGCTACTAAATCATTACCCGTTTGGAGTGATAAAATCATTAAAAATTGTAAGGGGGACGAGCTGTTTTATAATTACGCCGCGGACAGGAACGATAAAGACATTATTGAGATGGTCAATGAGAAATATCCTGTCCGCTACACTGTATATTTAAAAAAATTAATGAAAAAATCCGAGGCGATTCGAAAACAATTCCTTCCATCATCAAAGGAGTTGAGCACGATCGGCACCCCCACGCCGTTTGAAGAAGGTAAGGAAACCTCAAAGACCTATGGTCTGGAACGGCTTTATCGAGATCGTGTTCTCATGACACCGTTTTTCGATTGTCCGGCTTATTGCCGGTTTTGCTATAAAAAGAGCCGTGTCATGAGAGGCAAGCGGGGAATGACTTTCGAGGAAATCGACAAAGCAGTTACCGAAGTCGGAAAAATGGCTGAAGCACGCGGCGTTTTGATCACTGGCGGAGAGCCGCTTATGGACCAGGAAAAATTATTCTATCTACTGGATAAAATAATGGAGTTGGATAATATATCGGAAATCCGCGTCGGAACACGGACGCTGCTGAATATGCCCGATATTTATTCTGACGAGCTTTGTGACCGACTGGCATCGTACATTCGACCGAATTTCAAAGATCCGTCGAAAAGCAAATATCTGGCGATAAACGTTCACTTTAATCACCCCGACGAGCTGGCATCTGAAGTGATCGAATCATGCCACAAACTAAACTCTCGCGGGATTACGCTGCGTAATCAGGCAGTGCTTTTAAAAGGTATCAATGACAACATAGAGACCATTAAAGAGCTCTTCTCAATGCTTATTCGAAATAATATGATCCCTTACTATTTCAATCATTGCATGCCTGTCGAAGGAAGCGATCACTTGCGCACCACTGTGCAAAAAGGTCTCGATATTTACAAACATCTGTGCACAGAATCATCCACAATTATTCCAAACTATGTTTACGCACCATCCGGCGGAAAAGTGCACGTGGGACCGGATACGAAATTTGACTACATCCCGCAGAACGGCACGCAATTAATCAGAATTAAGATGCTCTATAAAGCAGAAGAATTTCGTCGATTAGCACGAAAAGAACTTCCGCCAATGCACAAAGAAACCGAAGACGGCTACATTCAGGGAATCTATCTCGATGGAACGGATGATTAATCTGTGTGATTTTTATCAATTCGCATTTGAATTAACAGGAGATTTATATGGCAAAAAAGAATCAGGATTCTGAAGATATTTTCAAGATCCCGGAAGATCGGGAATTAAAGTTTTATGTTGCCCTCCGGGGAGATAAGACGCCAAGGGAATATATTCGGATTGGCAAGCTAATCGAGGCGCTTGGTTTTGACCGTATTTACGTGTACGACGATTTAATGTATCGCCCTTCGTGGCCCATTCTGAATTTAATTGCCAGGAATACGGAATGGATCGAGCTGGGTCCGTGTGTCGTGAATGGATTTTATGTCCATCCGGCAATGATAGCGGAAAACGCCGTATTTCTTGATGAAACTTCTGATTGCCGGGGAGTACTTGGACTCGGTCGAGGTGCATTTTTTGATTTTCTGAATATGGATAATGATGAATATCGCACCCGCAAAGGCTGCGAAGAAGCAATTCATCTTGTAAAACGATTCTTTAAAAAAGATAGTACTCCATTCGCAGGCGATTATTTTAATGCCAATGAAAAAGCAGTGCTTCGCTGGGAGCCTCCGCGGAGCAGCATTCCGATTGTGCTCGGATCGTGGAACGACAAAATGGCAGTGATTGCCGGACAGTTTTGCGATGAGCTTCAGATTGCTGAAAGCTGGAATTTAAATCTGCTGAGAGAACTATATCAGAAATTTCACAGCGGTTTCACTCAGGAGAAGCGTTCGATTACGCCATATTTTTCTATCGGGGGCATGTCCTGCATTTCACTAGATGAAAAACAGGCATATCATCGGGCAAAACGTACAATGGCAGTTTATCTGCCATATCTGAAAGGCGTCATGTCAAAAAGCGGATTCGATGTCAACACCGAAGCGGTGAAAAACATAGAATACCACTCAAAACTGGGACAATATGAAAAAGCAGCGCCGTTTATCTCGGATTATATGGTAAAAACACTTTCTCTATCAGGAAATCCGACGCAGGTTGTGGATAAACTCGATCATCTTATTTCTAATGTAAACATTCGCGGTATATTATTTTCACCTCCTTATGGCACGGCAGCCAGGATCGATGAAAATTTGGAATTAATTGTAGACAAAGTAATCACTCCAATCAAAAGTAAATACATCCAAAACAGGGATCAAAGCACGGCAACATCCGCTCAGTCTTGATGAATAATATTTTTCTAACGAGGCGTAGTTTTCTTTGATAAACTTTCCAATACATTTATCCCAAACTACGCCTTTTTTATTATTCAGCAATTTATTCTCAACCAATAATCTTTAGCAATATTTTTCTTTGTTAAGATAATCCATAAATATTAATTGTTTCAATTTAGTACACTTTAATCTTCGGTGTTTTATGTTGTTACATCGCTAATGATTATTTTTGTTGCATCTCACTAAATCCTTCATTAAAATCTGTGAAAATAATTTTCTAACATAATACGTAAGCTCCTGTTACATAATTAATTAACACAGCATAGTTTCGTTGATTTCATATTACGCATTTTCGCAATTAATCGGATGACTTGTTATATGTTTCATTTATATCATATTTATAAACATAACATATAAATGGAACAAGGTTTGCAAAATGCCTGTAATGTTGTCCATAATGGAAAATACTGTTCATTTAAATTAAAGAGGAGGCTATGAATATTTACAACAAAGAACTGCAGCAATTGGTGGAAGAATGGACAAAATTGCCATTCTCGCAAGAGAAACATGAAAAAGAGTTTGACAAAAAGAGCGCTCCCTTTACCGAGCATATTGCGCCAGAAGCCTTACGATTCGATACTATTAATGGAGAAGCCTGGTTAAAGCATGATATGCAGCTCATTTTCTCCAGACCTATTTTATGGGCTACAATTCACGGTGAACTTATCCGGTTGATGGGTTATGACGGCGCTAAAGCGGTTTTGTATTCCGCTGGTTTTCAATACGGCTACGAAGATGCCAAGAATTATTTGGAATACATGGCAAAATCATTAAAGCAGCCAACACCGTATTTTAACGACATTTTGTATGCGAGCATGGGTTGGGGCATCTGGGAGACGATCCAATTTGACATGGAAAAAGCACAACTCCATTTACGTGCCTGGAATCGTGCTGACATTAATACTCTTGTCAAACAATATGGCACTTTCGATCAATCCTGCTGTTTAATTATTCAAGGTTTTAACGCAGGTATTTGTTGCAACATTTTCCAGCGTAAAATGCGTACAATTGAAACAAAATGCGTTGGCAAAGGGGATCAATACTGTGAATTTGTCGCTTTTCCGGAAGATGAATACGGCATGGTAAAGATTACCGATAAACTGAAGAAAACGCTTCAGGAACTGAAAAAGGTCGATGGCGTTTTGGCAAGTGCAGTAGTCAGTTCGGAAGGTGAAATTTTAGCCAGCGCTTTTCGTTCTGATGTCGAAGAACAGAAAGTCAGCACCATGACAGCGACTATTTACTCGGTAGCAAAACAAGCCGGGATTGAATTGAAACAGGGAAAATTCAACAATATCTTTATCGATTCTGATGAAGGCTATATCGCACTTTCCAGTATCGGCAAAAAAGCTGTGCTGGTTGCCCTGACTTCCAAAAAAATCACAGTTGGCAGTATTATGCTGAAACTAAAAAGGTCGGCACAAGAAATTTTAACGAAAAAATTGTTAGAGATTTAGCCAAAATAATACGTTCAGCCAATTGGTAGCTCACACGATTCAACCAATTGGCTGAATTCAATCTCAATAAACAACGAGGCTTAAAATGCGATCAAATGCAAAAGAAATCCTTGAATTTGTGATCGATCAGGAGGGCAAACTCAATTCCATTCTTGGGAAAATTGATAAAAGGAACCTAAGTAAATCCTTAAAAAAGCCAATTGAGGATTTGCAGCGCACTTCTTCAAAAAATATCAAATTACTCGAAAAAATAAATAACGAACTGATAGAAAACATTAAAGATATCGAAATAGATAATATCGTTGTGGAGGATTTCAGAATCGATGATTCCCATGTAGATTCTTTCGATAAGACAACAGCGCTCATTTTTATTATGAAAACACTGGACAACTCGATGGAGTTGTTTTCGAAGATTAACAAGCACACTGACGAAGTGCTACTGCTAAAAGCATTTGAGGGGTTAATATCGGAAAAGCAGCGTCTCAAAGAAAAGATCAGCAGAATTTATGATCAGAGTATTATGAACGGCTGATTGAATTTGAAATCAAACTGGAATTTCCTTCTCTATTTTATTTAGATATCTTCCGCATTTATTAAAAACTGTTTTCTGCTTACTTGCTACAATCCATTGATTTCCGAAGTTTATAGAACTTCGGAAATCTGTAAAATTCATTCAAATAATCATGTACTCTAACTCAAAAACACCATCCCAGTTATCCGGGGGCGCTTTTTCTAAAAAATCGAGACAGCGACGAATATAAACACGTGAAGGTCCGTCATAGGGATAATAGCGAAGAATTTTTTGAAATTGCTTCAATGCATAAGACCAACGTCTGTTTCGGAATAATTCCACTGCGTAAGCAAATGAATCGATTAGCAGATCTTTGTCATGAGAGGGGATGGTGTACATTCCCAGCAACTCATAAATCTTTACCGGCTTCTTTTTCCCTTTCACCCGAACAATATCCAGCATCCTGGCGACAGCTTGCCCATGAGTGCTCTGATATGTGGCATCACTGATGAGTATATTCGTATTATAAAACTTATTTGCGTTTTCAAGGCGTGCCCCCAAATTCACTTCATCCCCTATGACAGTATAATCGAAAAGCTGGATCGAGCCAAGATTGCCGACTATCATTTTGCCTGTGTTTATTCCAACACCGATCCGAAATCCATCGACTTGCTTTTTTTGCCACTTATTGTGTAAGTACTGCAACTCCTCAAACATATCCAGTGCAGTTATGCATGCGCGCTCTGCGTGATTATCGAAATAACATGGAGCGCCGTAAAGCGCCATGATTTCATCTCCAACGAATTTATCCAGCGTACCGTCGTGCCTGAAAATTATTCTCACCATCCTTGTCAGATATTCCGACAGATGTTTTACCACAAATTCGGGTTGATATTTTTCGGAGAAAGTAGTGAACGCCCGAATATCAGAAAAAAGAACTGTAAGCATTCTGCGCTCGCCGCCAAAAGTCGGAATCTCGCCCGAACTGAGCATCGTGTCGACCACGCTTTGTGCGACATATTGCTGAAACGTTTTGCGATAAAATCCTTTTTCCCGATGTTCATTAAATACCCGATAGGTAATATGGAAACCGAAACCAAATGTCAATGCGAAAAGAGGGGTGATTACTTGCATTCTTACATAGGAATTAATGAAGATAATGAATACCGATGCTGTAAACAGAACGATAACTACTCCAACACCGATTATTGCCCGGTGCGGTTTACTTCTCTTGGCAAGAACCATAGCAATAACACTCATGAACACCAGAATTACAAACTCCGCCAAAAATGGAGCAGGCTTTACATGCTCACCCGTTAAAATGGCATGCAACGCGTTCGCGTGCATTTCAATGCCAGGCATTTTTCGTTTTTTGCCATCATAATCAAAAAACGGTGTGAATTGATTATCCTGCAGTTCTTCAGCAGAAGCACCGATCAGTACGATCTTATCTTTGAAAATCCCGGCTTGTTTGTGAATCTCGAATATATTCGTATCCTCAACCTGTCCCAAATTGAAATGTGCATCATCCAAAACATCGGCAAAAGAATAGGTCGGAAAAGTACGCGCCGGACCGGCGTAATTGATCAACATCGTATCGAATGTATATTTCGGTATTTTCAATGGACCCAAATAAAATTGGTCTTCGAAATATACTTTCAATTGCTTGTAATCCAGATTTTTCAAAACCCTGACCGCTTCGACTGCAAGAGGGAAATAAAGCCTTCTGCCGCACATTTGAAACAGAATGTATTTTCTGATAAATCCGTCAAAATCATAATTTACATTTGCAAAGCCCCAGGATGCTCCAGCATCGAGCAGAGGATCTATCGGATCCAGGATATATTTATTCAGAATATCATGGCTGCCGTATTCAATTGCAATTTTGCCGGCATAAATGACGTTCCCGGCTTCCTGTGTCGCGGTTGCCAGATCCAGATCATCCTCAGGATTCTGAATCGAACTTTCGGTAAACTCAACATCCACCACAATTAGTTTAGCTCCTGCTTCTTTTAGATTCCGCAGTACCCGGGCGAAGTACCTGCGGGGAAAGGGCCACTTTTCCTTCAGCGCCATAAAAGATTGATCATCGATCGCAACGATCACAATTTCTGAATTTTCCATTGACAATTCACCGCGAACTTCGAATCGTAAGTCGTAAAACGTATATTCCAGATTTTGCGCGATACCGCTCATCGCAAAAACATAAGCTCCCAAAAGCGCCAGCACAGTAATGCCGGTATCAATCATCCATTTATTAATCGATTTTCTTCTTAATTTATTCATGTCATAATAAAGGCAGAAAAGATGTTATCTCCTTGTTTCTGCCTGAGCAAATTTATTTTTTTAGTTTATTTAATACCGATATTCGTATCTGATTCGGATGATACTTTCATTGTATTTCGAGCTGTGTTCATCTTCAAACCGAACGAAAAATACATTTAAAACGAGGGATTGCTTTGCAGAAAGCTGATATGTCCCGCCAAAATTAAATGCGGTTCGACGGTAATCAATATATTCAACAATCTCGTTATTTGCCGGATGGTTTCCCATTCCTGAAGTGATAAATATTCCGGAATTTAATCGCAGCTTGTTTTGCAGCATGAAATAATCTGCTGAAAATCCTAACTGATTATAGTCGAATGAAATCTTGCTGGAATCCTTACCAGTAGCTGAGCCATTATATGATATTGAAAATGTTGTGACCAACGGAAACTGATACTTTGTACGCACTGTGAGCATGCGAATATCGGAAGCAACATTTGCTGCAAGCGAATGAAAATCGTCGTTGCGATCCGAGCCAATAT
>WJJN01000672.1 GCA_014729735.1 Candidatus Zhuqueibacterota bacterium | reverse complement strand
AGACTCGCATATCCGCAAGCCGTTGGGACTGGACATTGATTTTGAGAAGCACGAACTCATTGCTACGTTTGACGGACTGGTAAAAGACACGGCGTTTGTTCATCAAATTAAAGCGATATTGAAATTGCTTCAGGATAAACTGGGCATGCCTGTGGACATCGAATTTGTTTCCGATGGTACGGATTTTTATCTGTTGCAATGCCGCCCGCAAAGCTACTCCCGAGAAACCATCCCCGCCCCAATTCCCAGGGACTTGCCACAGGAGAAAATAATTTTTACCGCCAATCGCTATATTTCCAATGGCTATCTTCCCGATATTACCCACATTGTTTATGTCGATCCGATGAACTATACGCATTTGAAAAATAAATCGGAGTACAATGCTGTTGGTCGAGCAGTGAGCAAACTGAACAAACTATTGCCGAAACGACAATTCATTTTAATGGGACCCGGGAGATGGGGGAGTCGGGGAGACATAAAACTGGGGGTCAATGTTACTTATTCCGATATTAACAACACTGCAGCACTCATCGAGATTGCCCGCAAAAAGGGCAATTATGTGCCTGATTTGTCGTTCGGGACGCACTTTTTTCAGGATTTGGTTGAATCATCGATTCGCTATTTGCCATTGTATCCGGATGATGATGGCATTATTTTTAATGAATCATTTATGCAAAATTCAAGAAATATTCTCCCGGATATGTTGCCGGAATACGATTCAATTGAAGATACGGTGCGAGTAATCGATATTCCTGAAAATACCGGTGGACAAACCCTGCGCATTTTGATGAATGCCAATCTCGGAGAAGCATTGGGAATTTTATCAGCACCGGAAACAAGAACAGAGCAGGCGCGGATAAGTCAGGATTTAAACGAGCCTCATTCAGAATCCCACTGGCGCTGGCGATTGTTGATGGCTGAGCAACTGGCATCGAAGCTGGATGGCGACTATTTCGGTATAAAGGGCTGCTATCTATTTGGAAGCACGAAAAATGCCACTGCCGGTCCTGCCAGTGACATCGATCTGCTGATTCATTTTCAGGGAACCGTTACGCAAAAGAAAGAGCTCTGTCAGTGGCTGGATGGCTGGAGTCGCTGCCTCGATGAAATGAATTATCTTCGTACCGGCTATAAGTCCGGCGGCTTGCTCGACCTGCATTTTATAACGGATGAAGACATCAAAAAGAAAACCAGCTATGCTGTAAAAATCAACGCTGTTACTGATGCCGCGCGTCCACTGGCAATGAAAAACAATTCAATTGAATGAAGAACTATTATTCAGAATCATTGCATTCCCTTAGACTGCAGAAATGTTATGACATCGCACCGCATCGGGTTCAACAGTATCTTGATGCGGAAATCCGGTTTGTTGCAGATAAAATCAAACCTGATGATTCCGTGCTCGAACTGGGCTGCGGATATGGCAGAGTTATTCACCGCCTTTCTGAAAAAGCCGGAATGATCACGGGAATCGATATTTCCGAAGAAAACATCCTTTATGCGAAAAAACTTTGCAGTGCTGCCGGTAATTGCCAATTTTATACTATGAATGCCATTGATCTGGACTTTGATGACAGTACTTTTGACGTTGTGTTCTGCATCCAAAACGGCTTATCCGCTTTCAAAGTCGAACCGAAATTGCTGGTTCGTGAAGCACTTCGTGTGACAAAGAAAAGCGGTATCGCTCTATTCTCCAGCTATTCGCATAAATTCTGGGGACATAGAATAGAGTGGTTCCGAATTCAAGCACAGCACGGGCTTATCGGCACTATCGACCATGCTCAGACCGGAAACGGCGTAATAGTCTGTAAAGATGGATTCAAAGCCACGACCTTTTCTGCTGCTGATTTTTTGAAACTAACAGCGAAATTCGATGTGGAGACGAGCATTTGCGAAGTAGATGATTCAAGTATATTTTGTGAGATGACGTTAAAGCATTGATAACATAACAAAGATGAAAAGATTTCCGAAGTTGTGAGGACTTCGGAAATCTTCAGAGGACAGCCTATTTCTTACTATCTGCACTTTTGGGAATCTTCCGTTTCAATACATCATAAATAAAATCATCAATATTTTCTACAAATTGAAACTCGACTGAATTTTTCACATTCTCAGCGATCTCTTCGAGATCCTTTTCATTTTTCTTGGGCATGATGACTTTCTTTATTCCCGCACTTTTTGCTGCAAGAATTTTCTCTTTGATACCACCCACTGGCAGCACTTTACCGCGCAAAGTAATTTCGCCGGTCATCGCCACATCGCTTTTAACAGGAATTGCGGTAAGTAATGAAACCAGCGACGTAACAATGGTCAATCCGGCAGAGGGTCCGTCTTTTGGTATTGCGCCTGCCGGAACGTGCAGGTGAACATCTAATTTTTCGAAGAAATCTTCTTTAATTCCAAATTGCTTTGCCTTTGTTCGCAGATAACTCATGGCAGCCTGTGCGGATTCTTTCATCACGTCGCCCAGTTGTCCTGTGAGAGTCAAGCCCTTGTTACCTTTCATTGCGCTGCTTTCGATGAATAAAATATCTCCGCCGGCAGGTGTCCATGCCAAGCCAACCGCGACACCCGGAATGTTTGTACGCTCTGCAATTTCAGGGAAATATTTTTGCGGTCCTAAAAACTCGTGAACTTTAGCACTGGTAATACTCACTTTTTCGGTATTGCCGGATGCAACATTCTTTGCTACCTTGCGGCAAATCGAAGCAATCTCCCGTTCCAGATTTCGCAGTCCTGCTTCACGAGTATATTCGGTAATAAGCGTTTTTATTGCGCTTTTCTGAAAACTTACATTTTTACCGGTTAATCCGTGTTCCTTTCTCTGTTTCGGTATCAGATATCGCACAGCAATTTTTAATTTTTCTTCTTCCGTATATCCGGGTAATTCCAGTGTTTCCATACGATCTTTAAGTGCCGGAGGAATCGGATCCATATAATTAGCCGTGGTTATAAAAAATACTTTTGAAAGATCGAAAGAAAGATCGAGATAATGATCCGAGAAGGAATTATTCTGCTCCGGATCCAGCACTTCCAATAGCGCAGATGATGGATCCCCGCGAAAATCCTGTCCGATCTTATCGACTTCATCCAGCATGAACACCGGATTATTTGTACCGGCATTTTTGATTCCCTGAATAATCCGTCCCGGCAGCGAGCCGATATATGTCCGCCTGTGCCCGCGGATTTCCGCCTCGTCGTGAACACCTCCCAGCGAAATTCGTACGAATTCTCTGTTCATTGCCCGTGCAATGGATCGTCCCAGCGATGTTTTGCCAACTCCGGGAGGACCCACGAAGCACAGGATCGGTCCTTTCATGTCGGCTTTAAGTTTTCGAACCGCCAGATATTCCAGAATACGCTCTTTTACTTTCTTAAGATTATAATGATCATCATCAAGAACTTTTTGGGCTTCTTTTAAATCCAGATTATCGTCTGACGATATGGACCATGGCAGGCTGATGAGCCAGTCGATATAGGTTCGGGCAACCGTGTATTCCGCTGCTCCAGGCGGCATTTTTGCTAATCGATCCAACTCGCGGAAAGCTTCTCTCTCCGCATGCTCCGGCATGTTGACGCTTTTCACCTTTTCGCGAAGCTGATTGATTTCCGAAGTCCGGTCGTCGATTTCTCCCAGCTCTGCCTGAATCGCCTTAAGCTGTTCCCTCAGATAGTATTCCCGTTGATTCCTGCCCATCTCCGTCTGCACCTTTGTCTGGATTTTCGATCCCATTTCCAGTACTTCCAGTTCCCGATTTACGAGAATAGTGAGCCGCTGTAATCTTTCTCGAATATTCAACGACTCAAGAATTTCCTGCTTTTCGTATAGCGAAAGATTCAGATTCGAGGCGAGCAAGTCCGCCAGTTTGCTTGGATTTTTCATATTCATGACCGCAATCTGCAGTTCATCCGGCAGAGTTGGAACCAATGTGATAATCTTTTGAAATTGATTTGTGATATTGCGCGAAAGGGCATCCAACTCGACCTCGTAATCTTCGATATCTGCCAGCAATTTTATTCTTGCCACATAATAAGGTGCATCAAGTTTATAGCGCATAATACGAAACCGTTCCAATCCCTGAATAAGGATGCGGATGCTGCCATCCGGGAATCTAAGCATTTTAAGAATATTGGCAGCAGTTCCAAATCTGAATATATGTCTCGGCTCCGGATCATCCATTTCCGGAGACTTTTGAGCCACCAATCCCACTATTCTGTCGGATTTCATCACATCTTCCAGCAACTGTACCGACGACGGTCTTGCCACAATCAAAGGCGATACCATCGAAGGATAAATTACCACATCTCTAAGGGGTAGAATCGGTAGTTCGTCAGGAATTGCCATCTGTTCCAATTCATCAAATTCTTTAAAATTGCTAAAATCGCCTTTTGTCATATCATAAACTCCTCGTATTCAAAATGCATTACATCTTAATCCCTAATAATTTATGAAAATCTTCGTCCTTGCCCACGCCAACCAGGATATCGCTGTCTTTTATAACATGCTCCGGCGTAGGGACAATCACCACATTCTCCGGAACGACTTCTTTAATAACAATTATTTGAATTCCATATTTCTGCCTGACATCAATTTCGCCGATCGTTTTTCCTAAAAATTCATTTGGCGGACCGAATTCTAAAATACTGATGCCGTCGCTCAATGGAATTACATCCAGGATGTTCACACTCGTCATTCTCATTGCCACACGATGCGCGATATCTTTCTCCGGGAAAATGACTGTTGTGGCGCCGATCCGATCAAGGATCTTGCCGTGATCTTCGGTAATTGCTTTGGCGATAATCTCTTTTACTTTCAGCTCTTTTAAATAGAGCGTCACCAAAATGCTGGCATCGATTTGACCACCCAAACTAACCACCACGACATCGAATTCGCTAATGCCCAAACTTTCCAGCGTATCTTTATCCCTGGCATCGGCAATCACTGCTTTAAAAGTGAATGGCTTAACCTTTTCTATGATCGTTTCTTCATTATCCACAGCCATCACATCAAAATTTCGTTCGGATAAAAACTTCGTCAAATAAAATCCGAAACTGCTCATTCCAATTATTGCAAATTTTCTCATAGCTTATCCTACCAAAAAATTTTCCCTGGCATAGCTATATTTTAACGGTTCTTTAGCACCGATTGCCAATGCGACTGTTAATGGTCCCAATCTGCCGATAAACATCACCAGCGAAATCACAATCTTTCCGAATGTCGTCAAAGATGATGTTATACCCATTGAAAGCCCGACTGTTCCAAAGGCAGATACCACTTCGAATAAGATTTCCAAAAACATACCGCGACTCTGCTTGTGTGAAACCTCGCCGATCTCGCTGACCATGAGGACTAATGTGGCAAGGATAATGACAATGATTGAAAAAAAAGTGATCGAAATTACTTTCGCCATAAGATCTTCCGGAACACGACGGTAGCGGATATTTACTTCTCTCTGGTTCCGAAAACGAGATACCAGGAATGCCGTCAGTGCTGTAAATGTCGTCGTTTTAATCCCACCGCCACAAGATCCCGGGGAAGCACCGATGAACATCAGTATAATGATAAGAAAAAGCGAGACGTTTGTCAAGTCTGAGATATTAAGCGTATTAAATCCTGCAGTTCGAGTCGTGACAGATTGGAAGATAGATGTAAGTATTTTTGTATTTAGCGGATAGGTGTTCAATACATTTTCATTTTCAAATAAGAAAAAGCTTAAACTTCCGACGAGTATCAGGAAAAATGTCGTGACAAGTACTATTTTCGAGTGAAATGAAATTTGAAAACTCCAGTGCTTATTCCTTTTCCGAATTCCCGTCCGTAAATCCTGAAGCACAATGTAGCCAATCCCGCCAATAATAATTAACACAATTATGATTGTGTTGACTGT
>WJJN01000671.1 GCA_014729735.1 Candidatus Zhuqueibacterota bacterium | reverse complement strand
TGCAGGTATCGCCGTCATATACTTTCGTGACATGCGCCTTGTAAACATAGAGCTGTTTCTCCATTGAAACACCTCATGACGTTTATTAATAATAAAAAAGGGATAAAGAAAGTTGTTCGATCTTTATCCCTGTTATTTTATTCTGATATGTTTAGTCTATTTTATAAATAACAACTTGTTCAATACCATTCGATTGCCAGCCTTCAAGCTGTAGAAGTAGATACCTGTGGAAACATCCTGACCGTTGTCGTCGCGTCCGTCCCAGCGAGCGCTATAATGCCCGCGTTTTTGATATTCATTCACCAGTGACCGGACTTTTACTCCCAGCAAATTATAGATTGCCAGCTCAACATGGCTTTCATTGTGCGCGAGTTCATAGCTGATTACTGTGCTGGAGTTAAACGGATTCGGATAATTCTGATGAAGAATCAAATCAGTTGGTTCTAATTTCTGAGGCGAGTCGTCTGTATCTGCTGTGATGAGCTTCGTCCCCTTGTCCAGTAGAAACCAGTCCTTTGTATGCCAGGTTTCCAGGATCCATTCACAATAATCCAGATGATTCACAAATGTGGTCACCTGATCCTGCTGCTCCGGAGAATAAAAATTGGAGATACCCTGCTTCTCATAGAAATTATCAATTAAGTGCAGTATTTCATGGACGCCGATTTCGTATTGCACGATTGAATTTTCAAAGACCGGCTGAGCCGAAAAATAAGTATCGCCTAATATAGTATTTTCATCTCCATAACTATATCCATGAAAACCGGACCAGGAAAGCACTGTATTTGCCCAGGGATAAAATACATATACAAAATCGAATTCATCATTTCGAAAACCGGCAACCTGCAAATCGTGCTCGATTTTTTCCGGTTTTAGAACATATCCCCATTTTTGATCGATATATCTCAAATCGTCTCGTTGTAACGGATGCCGGACTAACATTGTATCCGAAGTTATTTGAATCGTGCGTGTGTGTTCCCAATAGAAATTCTTGACTTTATCGATGCTCCGGTGAATTTCGCTGAGTTTATCATCCTTTATTTGCTGAACTTCATCGTTTGGATTATATATTTTATCATAAATTACAAACAGTCCGTTTAATTGCAACTTGTTTTCGTTCGTTTGAATTACAGGTCCTGATCTCGAATTATTATTCTGAAAAATATCGATATATTCTTCCGGGGTTTTTACTTTCGCGTAAAAACGGTTAAAGCCCGGTTTAAGGTACCCGCTAAGCCTGACCATTTTTGATTGTCCGGAGTTTAGTTTGCTGATCTTCAGGGAATCGATTGTCTCTGTCTGTCGGAACGAATTGTTCGTTGTATAATTGGAATTGAAATTGCCATTCCCCAGTAAAACAACGGCATCATTACATGGGACGGGTCCGCAGTTCAACACCTGAACTTCAAAATCGACTTTCTGATTCGGCTGCCAATTTAAATCTTTCGTTAGAAGCTTTACCTGAACTATCTCCAGATCCAGACTGACGTTGAGATCGATACAAAGTGAATAAGTCTCGCTTTGCACAGTTTCCTGGTTTCTATAGGCGCTCACTGTCCACAAATAAACTTGCAGGTCTTTCAGCATATCAGGTTGTGTGACCTGATATTGATCCGTATTTCCCAGCCACTCATCATGAATTATCTTGCCGGTCCATTCCGCGATCATAATCCTGTACTCCACTCTCGGATCATCCGTGCTTTTCCAGGAAAACACGGGTGTGGATGTGTGCACCAGCGTGCGGTTCTCCGGTTCCATTAAAACCGGCTGCGGTATTTCGTCCGCAGCAAGTGCAATTGTGCCGAGAGACAAAATTAGAAGCGCTGTTATCGAAATTATGTTTCCAGTGTTCTTATGCATAATCAGAATTTACGAAATAATCAAAGTAAATGCAAGATAAAAAATTGAATTAATCCATTTTTTGACAACGTGCAAAAATCGTCTGTCTAATATATAAGACTTTGAAAAGAAATAAATAGTTTTACTGTGGTAAATCAAATATCGTCTGAATGTGTATAGTATTCCTTGAATGAAAGCAAGGAGCCTGCCGCAATCGCGAACAACATCAATAATGCGAGGACTGTAAACAGAGCGTTCAGATCAGGCAATGAATAAATATAACCCGGAAGTTTGATAATATCAGACGAAGCAAGATTGGGAAACAAGCGCTGCAGATAATTCATTATCGTGAAGTGTCGGGCATTGCCGGGGATGTAGGGTATCAGCTTTTCCCAGCCGAAAACGAAGAGTATTCCCACGATGAGTGGGTGCTTTAATAATCCACCGAGCAAAGTGAATAAAATGGAGTATGTCATTAATCCCAGAATAAGGACCGCGTATCCCTGTGCAAAAAATTGAACATCACCGCTGAGTGAATCCACAGGATAACTTAATGCAAATATGAGATAACTGATCAAAAGTGATAGAAAAATGATGATAGCTCCTGTCATCATCGCGGACAGATATTTAACCAGCACAATCATTGATCTCATCACAGGACGTACCAGCAATAACTGCATCGTTCTGTCTTCCACTTCATCCGCAATAATGCCGCTGCCCAAAAATAATGCCGTTATCGGAACCAGAAAATGGAGATACATCATAAATACAAAGCTGGGATAGATCGTATCCATCTGTTCATTCATTCCGTTGATAAGCGGATTCAAGAGTGTCAGCAGTAATGCAATGAAGACCGGAATCAATCCGATCAATGCAACGATTATTGTTTTTTTATTTTTCAATTGATTCAAAGTAAAGAATGAAAACATGCTTTTAAACATTTTCCGGTCTCCGGGAAATAGGTAAGCTCAAATTCATGTAAATGAAAAATAATGATAATTAATTAACGAACCAGATATTCAAACACCGCACGGAGATTTTCATCCGGCGACATAATCGTGAATATTTCGATATCGTTCTCCAGTACCATTCCAGGCAGGCGTTGATAGAACGCATCAGGCTTCGTTGTTTGTACGGTCACCTCTCCTCTTTCACGGTCGAACTGAACGCTAATCACATCATCATATTCCAGCAATTTTGATGTCAACTGATGCGTTTTATCACAGCCAATAGTCACGTGCAAAGGATGCTCATCGATCAATCGTCGAATTTCATAGATATTTCCTTCCGCAATAATATTACCACGATTCATCAACAGAATAGTGTCGGTCATTTCTTCGACTTCATGCAAAATATGGCTAGAGACAATGATAGTTTTTCCGGAATTTCCCCACTCATTGATTAACGAAATCGTTTTATGCCTCCCGAGCGGGTCCATACCGAGCAAGGGTTCATCTAGTAACAACAACTCAGGATCGTGTGCAAATGCCTGCGCCAGCTTAATTCGCTGCTGCATTCCCTTGCTGTAAGAACCGATTTTCTTATTGCGTGCCGGCTCCATTTCCACGGTCTGCAGCGCCTGTACTGCCTTTTCGGAAGCTTCACTCTTTGTAAAACCGTGCAGGCGCAGCAAATGAAATAAATATTCATATCCGGTCAGATGATTATAAAAAGCATCTGTCTCCGGGCAGTAACCAATACGTCGCGTAAGACGGTGATTATTCCATATTTTCTCACCCCATATGGTGG
>WJJN01000100.1 GCA_014729735.1 Candidatus Zhuqueibacterota bacterium | reverse complement strand
TGCCAATGACAGGTGAAGATCTCCATATTACCATCCAGGTCAAAATCTTCAATAACAACGCTTCCGACCCTGTAACCGCCTCCAGGCTCCACATCTGCGCTTAAGAAATTGTCTGCATATTCAAGTTTCCAATCCGGAACCGTCAAATCATTTCCTGGCAAAGAACCAATCGCACAATGGAGCCCCTGGTTTTTGCTATAACCCATAAAAATTTCCAGATCCGGATCTTCATCCAGGTTTTGGACTCTCAATATTCTTACATTAGCCTCACCTCTTGAATCTTGAAGCTGATAGAACGAAGCCGTCGGTTCCATTGGCAATCCTCCACCGGATTCAAAAGATTGCCCATCGCATTCATAGATATAAATCATACCCTCGACTGCGATCCAAACTTCCTGTTTGTCATCGTTATCGATGTCTGTTATGGCTAATCCTGAACCAGGTTCGTATTGGCAATCCCAATCACAAAATTCAACCTCCCACTCAATTTCGAATTGGTCGTTTCCCGTATTTTCCCATAGTTGAAGTCTTCCGAACGGCGTAAATGTGAATTTTACATGATCGTACAATAGAAATTCTTTTTTTCCGTCCTTATCGATATCCAAGCCTTCCGGTGGTACTAAAGAACCCATTTCAGATGTTCCACCTTCATGTTGCGACAATTCAGCTCTCCAGGTAAGCTCAAAGATGTTGCCGTTATCTTGTGCAAATAAAGCGAATGAGCAAAACACAACGCTCATGCTTAATAATGTAAGTATTACAGTTCTCATCTGTTCCCTCCTCATTTTTTAGTTTTAAATAAAAATTATGTTATTATCTGCTTGTTTTATACAACCAAAAAACCAAGTACAAGATACATAATAGCTGCAAGAATCCCACTGATAAGTGCATATGGTGCTTGTGTTGTCACGTGATCAATATGATCGGATCCTGCGCCAAAAGAAGAAAGGCATGTTGTATCGGAAACCGGCGAACAATGATCACCCATGATACCTCCGCTAACAGTAGCTCCAATAGTGAGAAATACAATAGAATGAAGTGTATTGTCTGAATAATTCATCGCAATCGGTAATACAAAAGGAATCATTATCGCATAAGTGCCCCATGCCGTTCCTGTAAAGAATGAGATAAAACTCGCTGTGATGAAAGCGATAGCAGGTAACATAAACGACGACATCCATGTTTCTGTAATTGAGATAATAAATTGTTGTGCACCGAGAGAGCGGGAAATTGTATTTATACAATATGCCATTGCCAGAATAAGAATTGCTGGTAAAACTGCTTTAATCCCATTCATCGCTGTCTCCATTCCCTCTTTGACACTTTTAAAATAGCGACCGATGCTCATCGCAATCGCCATATAAATAACCGCTGCAAAAAATGCTTCCAATATTTTGGGTGATTTGGTAATGAAAAAAGTGCCCAGAGAAATGCAGATGATGATGATGACCGGCACGGCGAGGAAGAAAACAAGGTTCGATTGCCTGCCGGCATCCGGTTTTATAAGGTCCATTTCTTTCCCAGTTAATGGGGTGGCACCATCTCGTAATACTTTTCCTTCTTTTAAAGCACGCCATTCTGCTCTTTTCATTGCTCCGAAGTTGGGAACAATGTCAAATGCGATGAGACCAGCCAGAATAACAGCCAACCATGCGTAAAAATTATAAGGAATCGATTGAATAAAAACCGACATCCCGTTCTCTGCGGTCTCGATAGGACCGTAGCCTTTAAGCAGCCCGGCGATGAAGACTGCCCAGCCGCTCAATGGAATGAGAGTGCATACCGGTGCACTGCCCGAATCTAATAAATAAGCAAGCATTTCACGGGAAATTTTATAACGATCTGTTAATGGCTTTACAATGGGACCGCTAAAGAGAGGACTGAAATAATCGCTAAAAAAAACAAACAGTCCCATAATCCATCCGAAACCAGCCGCAGCTTTGCGTGATCGTATTCTTTGGGATGCCCATTTTGTGAAATTGGAAATGACGCCCGAACGCATATAAAATGCCACTAATAATCCAACAGCAACTTCTATCATCAATACCCAAATAAAATCACTGTTTCCGAGTGCTTCCTGGAATAAATTTGAAAGCCCGGTAACTGGATCAAAGCCTGCGATTACTACCCCGGCAATGCATCCTATCGTCAGAGAAAAAACAGCGTCTTTCGTATAAAAAGCCAATATTAGAGCCAATGAAACCGGCAATATTGATAGTATCCCCGGTTCTGATATAACAGGCATAATCTCCTCCCAATATGATCTGCCTCCCAAACAATTCATTCTATTGGAGAGTATGACCATCGATTTCCTGAAATTGCTTCATAAACCATGTATGCCAAAGTCACAATATCGAAAACCGGCACACCGGTGGATTTCCGAATTGCCGCCGCAAAAGGCGGCAGATCTGTACATTCCAGAACAATTGCGACAATTTGTGTTGGCTCACGAACCAATTCTTCTGCTAAATGTAGCACTTCTTTCTCCAGTTTTTCGACATCTAAGGTTGCGTTTATATCAGAACGAATTTTTTGGAATTCTTCTGTTTTGTCGAGCCCCGATATACGGATTGGAATTTCATCTGTTATTCCAACCGCCTGCAGATGTTCTTTCGTAAGAAAAGGCTTGTCAGCAGTGATAATTCCAATATTTCGAGCTTTCGCGAACATACGATATACAAGTGGCACCAGCAACAAACTGGATGTAAATACAGGGACACGCACAGCCTCTGCCAAATCCTTTTGAAATAGCGCATCAAATCCGCAATTGCCCATGATTGCATGTACTCCGGCTTCTTCCAACATTCTGGCGCTTTTAATCATCGCATCTTGCACACCCTTGTCTGGATTAACAACGACAGTTTGATAGCAAGCTCCCGGGACTTCCTTATACATCACCGGAAAGCTGAATGTGTCCGGATGAGAAATATTACCGGGTATTGATTCTAATTGCGCCAGTGTGTCATTGCTCTTCTTATCCCAGCCGAGTATCCCTACGACTGGAACTGTTTTGCCTTCAATTCTGCCCTTCATGATAGTGAAATTTCCTGTCGTGATATTTTCATGCCATAGTGTTCCAATTCATTTTTGATAATTTTGAATGAAATATCTATTGGTGAAATGACACCGCTTTTTGAAATCTTTCCATCCAGTATTAAGCGGGCTCCCACTCCCATCATAAAGCCGACTGTCCTTTGCATGGCAGTAAAACCTGTCACAGAATCCCGTTCATCGAAAAGTTGATAGATAATTCGCTTCTTTTTATTTTTTGCATAACCCACCATGTCGATGCGCACCATGGCAATATCCATGTCTGATTTATTGTAGTGAAATTGTTCCTGCGAATCAAATAGAACTGTCGTAAATTCGATTGGCGAAATCGAGGTCGATCCGAACCGGAGAGGTTTGTCGTTTAGAAATCCGCATTTTGCCATTGTCTGCCAGTAGTCGCAGTGACCTGGATAGCGGCATGCATATCGTCCCATATTCTTGATGG
>WJJN01000670.1 GCA_014729735.1 Candidatus Zhuqueibacterota bacterium | reverse complement strand
CCGGAAGCTTCAGATAATCCTTTTGGCGAAAGAAGTTCGGCGGGAAAACTATTTGGCGTGAGCGGAGGCGTGGCAGAGGCAGCCGTTCGCACAGCCCACTATTTACTTACTGGTTCGGAAATGGAAAATATGAAAATGCAGCCGCTGCGCGGGTTGAACGGTGTTAAGGAAACCCGTGTAAAAATCGGAGATAGGGAACTTGGCGTTGCGGTTGTCAGTGGGCTGGGCAATGCCCGGGAACTGCTTGATGCGATAAACAGGGGAGAGAAGGATATACATTTTATCGAAGTGATGACCTGTTCAGGTGGTTGTATTTCCGGCGGGGGACAACCGTTGACATCAAATCCGGATGTTATTAAGTCAAGAATGCTGAGTCTGTACGAAATCGACCGGGATGCGAAAATAATGACATCGCACGCCAATCCGCATATTAAGCGAATTTATGAAGAATTTTTAGGAGAACCGCTGAGTGAGAAGAGTCATCATGTATTGCACACGACCTATAAAAAGCGGGAAGTTTTATTATAAAGGAGTTGGTCTCTTTTGAGAAGTAATTACAAGCAGGCAATAGTCACAACGATTCAGGACAGGTGCCGGGTGTGTTACACTTGCGTTCGGGAATGTCCTGCCAAGGCGATCCGCATTGCCAACGGACAGGCGGAAGTGATCGCGGAAAGATGTATCGGGTGCGGGAATTGCGTACGTGTATGCAGCCAAAATGCGAAACAAGTCGTGAGTTCCACAAATGATGTTATGAACCTGATCAAATCCGATGCAAAGGTGGCGGCATGTGTTGCACCGAGTTTTGCAGCAGAATTTACGGAAATGAATGCAGAGCAGTTTGTCGGAATGATCAGACAACTGGGATTTGATTATGTCGCCGAAGTTGCTTTTGGTGCGGATCTGGTTGCCCGAAAAACCCGGGAATTATTAGCAGAGACAAACGGTATTCGATACATCGCCACTTCC
The DNA here is from genome assembly GCA_014729735.1 of Candidatus Zhuqueibacterota bacterium. GTDB lineage: Bacteria > Zhuqueibacterota > Zhuqueibacteria > Thermofontimicrobiales > Thiofontviventaceae > Mariaggregatimicrobium. The sequence continues at coordinate 10,060 of WJJN01000670.1, read as the reverse complement.
TGTCCCGCGGTTTTTGGATTTGTGAAACGCTATCATCCTGAATTGATCGATAATCTTGCGCCGGTCGTCTCGCCAATGATTGCTATTGCCAGGGCGCTGCGCGAGTTGCACGGTGAAAAATTAAAGATTGTATTTATCGGTCCGTGCATTGCCAAAAAAGGAGAAGCATACAGCGATGAAATGAACGGAGAGATTGATGAGGTACTGACGTTCGAAGAATTGCGACAGCTTTTTCAGCAACAGAAAGTAACCACCGAAGCGGTCGAACCGTTAGATTTCGATCCGCCGCATTCATCTCGAGGTGCACTCTTCCCGGTAGGCAGGGGATTATTGGAAGCAGCTAATATTCAGGAAGATCTGGTCACGAATGAAGTGGTCTCTGCTTCGGGAAAATCCAATTTCATCGGAGCAATTATTGAATTCAGCCTTGGCGAGGAAAACGCCAAACTGTTGGATGTGCTCTGTTGCGATGGCTGCATTATGGGCGCAGGAATGACAACCAGGGAATCCTTGTTCCGTAGACGGGCGCGGGTGAGCGCGTACGTGCGCCATTCCCTGAAAACACGATCACAGCGGGAGTGGGCTGAAAACATGAAAAGGTTTAAGGACCTCGATTTATCCAGGTCATTCACTCCGTATGATCAGCGAATTTCCAGTCCGGATGAGGAAAAAATTAAAGATATCCTTGCAAAAATGGGAAAACTGAAGTTAGAGGATGAGCTGAACTGCGGCGCCTGTGGATACGAGACATGCCGCGAACATGCAGTTGCCATTTATAAAGGGCTTGCTGAGAGTGAAATGTGTTTGCCTTATACAATCGAACAATTGCATAAAACAATAAAAGAATTAGGCATTTCTAACGAACAGTTGGCGAGCACCCGGGAAGCACTGATTCAATCCGAAAAAATGGCGAGTATGGGACAATTAGCAGCCGGTATTGCGCATGAAATCAATAATCCGCTCGGGGTTGTGTTGATGTATTCGCATCTGCTGATGAATGAACACGGTGAGCAGGATGAGGATACAGAAGATTTGCGAATGATAGCTGAACATGCGGATCGTGCCAAAAAGATTGTCGCCGGATTATTGAATTTTGCCCGGCAAAACAAAGTGAATCTTAAGTCTGTGAATATCCCTGCTTTAATAAACGATTGTATTAAATCTGTGCACGTTCCTGAAAACGTGGATGTAAAAACCGATTTTCAATTTGATAATCCAGTGGCTGATGTTGATAGTGACCAGATGATTCAGGTTTTTACAAATCTTTATAATAATAGTATCACCGCGATGCCCGAGGGTGGAGAACTGATAATTGAGGGAAGAGATGATGGAGATAAGATTCTGATAACTGTAAAAGATACAGGAACTGGCATTCCAAAGGAACTGATTTCGAAAATATTCGAACCGTTTTTTACAACTAAGAAGCTTGGAAAAGGAACGGGACTGGGACTTGCGATTACGTATGGAATTCTGAAAATGCATCGCGGTGATATTCATGTTGAATCAAATAATGATAAAAACGAAGGACCAACCGGTACCAGTATTAAAGTTACGCTGCCACGTACCGGGCTGAGAACTGGAAACCAAACATAAGTTTGAATATCTGTTCTTAAAAATTTTTATATGGATTTGGAAAGAGATAGATTTTCAAAACGAGGCAAAACATGGTAAATTCAAACACAAAAATTCTTATTGTTGACGATGATATCGATTTTTTGACGCAACTCGAAATTAATTTGAAGTCAGAAGGCTACAATGTAATAACAGCAGAAGGACAGCAGGCTGCGGAAGAAATTCTGAAAGAGATCACGCCGGATCTGGCAATCGTCGATCTGATGATGGAGAATATGGACGGCGGATTTTCGCTGGCATATCACATCAAGAAAAAGGATCAATCCGTTCCGGTGATTTTGGTAACCGCAGTCGCCAGTGAAACCGGACTCGAATTTGACGCGGCAACTGATGAGGAGCGTTCCTGGGTGAAGGCAGATGTGTTTTTAGCGAAGCCAATCCGATTCGAACAATTGCTGCGTGAGATAAAGAAGCTACTCAAACAGGGTTAAGCAATCCGCAAGCAAGGTAATGACATTGTTTCCTCCTCGATTAAATAACCTGTCAGGGTGAAATTCTTGAAAGATTCGGGAATTACTTTCTTTTGGGCACCTTGAATCAACGGGATTTCACCCTGATTTATTTGGTGAAAAGTATTCAGCTTTAATATTAGAAAACGGATTTCAGAGATGGAAGTGTTAAAAACTCTCGTCGTTGACGACGAACTCGGAATGCGCATGAGCATTAAACGCGCGCTGACGAAGTATAAAGCCAATCTACCTGATATTGATGAGCCTGTTATTTTTGATGTGGATGTGGCAGAGACCGGCGAAGAAGCGCTGGATAAAATAAATACTGAAAAACCAGATGTGCTTCTGTTGGATTATAAACTTCCGGGAATCAGTGGGCTTGAACTGTTGGAAAAAGTGACGTCGCAGGATAACGAAATGGTGACGATCATGATTACTGCCTATGCGTCCATCGAGACGGCGGTGACTGCTGTAAAACGAGGTGCCTTTGATTTTCTTTCAAAACCGTTTACCCCCGATGAACTGTGCAAAACAGTGTCCAAGGCTGCTCATAAATTAATCCTTGCGCGGAGGGTGCGCAAACTGGAGCAGGAAAAACACCAGGTGCGTTTTCAATTTATCTCGGTGCTCGGTCATGAATTGAAATCCCCGCTGAATTCTGTCGAAGGTTATATGGACATCATGAAAAAGAAGACACTCGGAGAGGAGTTGTCAGCCTATGAAAAAATGGTCGACCGATGTTTGATTCGCATCGATGGAATGCGAAAACTGATATACGATTTACTCGATCTAACCCGTATCGAGTCAGGGCAGAAAAAAAGAGAATTACAGGAACACGGTATTGTTAAGTTTGCGGAAACAGCCGTAGAAACCGCATTGCCGGTTGCCAATGAGAAGGAGGTATCTATAAATCTCGAGGCACCCGATTCAATTCGCATGCTTTGCGACAGTGGAGAGATCGAGATCATCTTGAATAATCTTATATCAAATGCGGTGAAATATAACAGACAGAAGGGCAGCGTTAATATTGCTCTCTCCCAGCAGGATGATCTGGTGACTATTTCAGTCAAAGATACGGGCATCGGGATGTCGGAGGAGGAAGCATCACGCTTATTTCAGGAATTTGTTCGAATACGGAATGAACAGACGAAAAACATTCAGGGCAGTGGATTGGGCTTGGCGATCGTAAAAAAAATTGTCGATCTTTATCATGGAACTATCGAGGTCAAAAGCACACCGGGCGAAGGGAGCACCTTTACAGTCATTCTAAAAAATAGCGAGAGATAATTGCAAGCAGAAGAAAAAAGTTTTTCTCATTTTTCGCTTGATATTCTTGGCAGTCTGGAGTATATTAATTAAAATTAATGACTTCATAAGTTAATATTTCTTTAATACGTAGAATTTACGCCTGGTAATGAAAGATAAGTTAATAATTTTTAGTGCCGCACTGATATTGATTTTAGTTCTCGGATTCATTGCGCATATTCAGTTCTTCCGCTCGCGGCGAAATGTCATCGACTTGTATAGCGAAAAGCAGATGACGCTCGCAAATCAAACTGCAGCGAGTCTTGAAGCGTTTATTGAAGAGCGATTAAAAGCTGTGGAAGTACTTGCGAATTGCCCGGAATTTAAAAAGCTCACACCAATCAATATCAATCGGGAATTTGAACGGACGTATGGCATTGTAAAAGGCTTCGAATATCTGATTTATCTCGATACCAATGGTATTGCACAACTCGGTTATCCCGAAAATTTTCCCTGCCCTTCTCAACAGCCGGAAACAGTTCGGAATCAGTTTATCGATGCATTCAATGCTGCCCGTCTTTCGATGCAAACTGTTATTTTTTCTAAAAATGTCCTTGTGGATGAATCAGTCTTTATTTGCCTTATTTCACCTATTTATTCTCCCTCAGGAGATTTCCGCGGCGCAATACTTGGTATTTTGGATGTGGTACAATCACTCAAATCTGCTTTGCCTTCCCCTTCCGATAAAAACAAAGATTATACCTGGATTTTAAACGACCAGGGATTTCTGATATATCATCCAATTCATCCGGAAATGCTTCTTCAAAACATATTTTCTGAAAACAGTGATTGCCGGCGCTGTCATGAAAATTTCGATTATGAACGACAGATGATGGCAGAGTTTTCAGGATTTGGCATCAAAAAAAATCTGAAAACCCATGAGCAAGTCATCGCGTATAGGCATGTCGCACTTGAAAATATCGAATGGATTGTCGCTGTAAGTTCACCGTTTAAAACTGTTATGAAATCGATGCGGCTGCTATTTACAAGCTTTCTATTGCTATTTCTATGCATGACGTTTGCCGTGCTCGGAGGTTCTGTCTTTATAACGCGCATCAATTCAAAGCGAATTGCAGCACAGAAAGAATCCGAATATTTAAGAGCATCTGCTGATTTACTGAAAGAAAAACGCGCTGCAGAAATTCGCTACCAGGTTCTGGTTGAACAATCCCCGGAACCGATTTTCCTGTGCACCCGAAAGAAAATATTAATGTACAACAAAAGTTTTACAAAACTATTCAAGTTGGAAGATGAGGAGATCACGGGTTTTGATTCATTATTCGGACTCGTGCCGGAAGATCATCGGGATTATTTTGAAAAAGAAATATATGATTTCATCAAATCAAAGAATACCGTTTTGAATCTGTCGCTTCCGATGCTTACGCGTCACAACAATCTGCTTGAAGTCGAGATATCAATTCGTCGTTTTTTGCTGGGCAGAAAAATAACATATCAGGGAATAATTCACGACACAACAGAACGCCGGAAGCTGGAACGCGAGAGAAGACAGCAGGAACATCTGGCGCTAATCGGAGAAATGTCTGCCAGAATTGCTCATGAAATTAAAAATCCTTTAGCCAGCATCCAAACTGGTATTCAATTGCTGGAGTCGCAGTTGGAAAAAGATAACAGCACTAAAAATTATTATGAAAGACTTCGTACTGAAATTCAACGGGTCGACAAAATATTGAAAGGCTTATTGGCTTATGCCAGAGAAGATGAATTAGAATACGAAAGCGTTGAACTGGATCAATTTATTTCCCATTTCAGGACGTTGCTGCAACCGACTTTGAATAAAAACCAATTAAAATTGGAATTTAACAAAAACAATTCACCGGACAGAATTTATATTGATCCCAATAAAATAGAGCAAGTACTGTGGAATATTTTTCTGAATGCAGCTCAGGCAAGCCCGGCTGGTGGAACGATATATCTTGAGATCAAACGCTATAACGAAGGCATTAATATGATAGTGCGCGATGAAGGGGAGGGGATATCACCGAAAATTTTGCCAAAGCTTTTCATGCCGTTTTTTAGCACCCGGGCTCAGGGCAGCGGATTAGGACTTGCGATAAGCAAGAAGATTGTAGAATTGCATGAAGGTAATTTAAAAATCGAAAGCAACGTGAACCAGGGAACAACTGTTATAATTTACATACCAGAAGGACGAAAAATATCATGAAGCCCCATATATTGATTGTTGATGATGAAGAAAATTTAGCATTTTTCCTCAAATCGGCTCTGGAGAAAAAGAACTATAGCATCGATACGGCGAACAGCTTTGCCGAGGCACGGAAACTATTAAAAACAGGATATCCGGATTTGCTGCTCCTGGATTTGAACTTACCGGATGGCAACGGGCTGGATTTGTATCGTCACATCAAGGAAAACGGTGTCGGAATTCCAACGATTGTAATTACGGCGCACGGCTCTGTAAATTCTGCTATAGAAGCGATGCGCCTCGGAGTGGATGATTACATTGTGAAACCGTTCGAGCTCGATGAAATCATCGTCAATATAGAAAAACAACTGGAGCGATTCAAATTAAATAATCAATTCAATTATTATAAAAGAAAACTGATGGAAAGCCAGGAACAGGACTTTTTCGTCAGCGAGCTACCGAAAATACAGGAAATTCAGAATCTGGCGCTCAAGATCGCACAAGTAGAGGAAAGCACGATTTTAATTGAAGGCGCCTCCGGTACAGGGAAAGAGATGTTAGCCCGCTTTATTCATCAAAAATCGCCACAAGCCAACGCGCCGTTTGTTGAAATAAATTGTGCCTCGTTGCCGGAAAATTTACTTGAGAGCGAATTGTTTGGCTATGAGCCGGGTGCTTTCACAGATGCCAAGAAAAGAAAGATCGGCTTGATCGAACTGGCAAACGGAGGAACGCTGTTTCTGGACGAGATTTCCGAAATGCAGCCCACATTGCAGGCTAAAATTTTGCGTGTTATCGAAACGCGGGCATTTAAACGATTGGGTGGTATCCGCGATATCAAGATTAAGCTGCGAATCATTACTGCGACGAATAGGGATATCAAGGCGAAAGTCGCTGAAAAGGAATTTAGAGAAGATCTGTTCTTTCGGCTGAATATGTTTCATATTAAATTGCCACCGTTAACCGAACGAACGGAAGAAATACTTCTGATCGCGCAGTTTTTTCTGGAGAAGATTGCCCGTAAATTGCAAAGACCTGTGAATCGAATATCTAAAAAGGCACAGGAATTTATCTTGAAATATAAATGGCAGGGTAATTTAAGAGAACTTCATAATACAATCGAACGCGCGGTTATTCTGTGCGAATCCGATACGATCGATGTCGTGCACTTGCCCTGTGAAATGAGAGAATCCGCGAATGAGCAAAAGGATCAAAAGCCCGGTATTCATGAACTACAAAATATTTCATTAAAAAAATACCTCGATGAGCTCGAAAAACACTTTCTCACTCAGGCGCTTCAAATGAGCAATGGTAATCAGTTGAAAGCAGCAAAGGTTCTTGGAGAACCGAGGCATATTATTCGCTATCTCGTCAAAAAACACGATATAAATGGTTAAATTTCTCCAAATCCCCTCTGTCAGAGGATAATTTTATCACTCCCTTTATACATAGTATTTATAATAAGATGTCAAAGAAAAATTCAGTTTCCATGAAATGCACCACGATCGCTGTGGCGATTCTTAGCCATTATTTATTATATTTTGAATATGCAATATGTTCTAATTCCAATAAAAATAGCTTCCAAATCCATGCTATAATTATGGCATGAGAAATGCCTGTTTATATCCCTCTTTTGAATAATTAAATATTTAAAGAATATTGCTAATATATGGAGAAAATTAACCATTCTCAAGAAATCCATGGTTAAATTTCTCCTGGAATACAATTATATGAAATTAATGAAGATAATAAGATTATGTTCTTTAATTTTATACAACATTCTATCACTGTTGGATATTTTTCTACAATCAAATTCGTAGAAGTAAAGGCAGTGTAGTCGTTAGTTGTTGATTATAAGGAAATTAACAATCAAAGAAAACTCTGGCATAAAAAATGCGAAAGTCTCTGAGTCCGGGAGAAAATCCATGGATGTTTTATTAATAGATGATGAGGAATTTTTAGTTGATTCATTGTGTGAGTTGCTAACACAATTACCGAACCTGCGCTTAAATTATGCAACGAGTGTAGGAAAAGCAACCCAATTGTGTATTCAGTTTTCTTACGATCTTATCATTTCCGACTTAAAGCTTCCTGATGCAGAAAATGACTGTTGGTTAATCGAATTGGCTAAACATAATTCCCCACAAAAAGTCATTATCATGTCGAGTTACGAGATACCGGGAGAACTGGCAAAATCGAATCATTTGGATATTGTGTCATATTTTGAAAAACCGTTTGATGTACATAAAATTATAGAGGCAATTGAACAATTAAATAATTAAAGGAGATTGTATGATTAAAAAATTTACACTCGTGGTGTTGACACTACTCTGTGCTACCTCGATGGTATTGGCTCAGGAAGTGACGGTAATGCCTTATGGCATTTCACCAACAGATGTAAAAGCCGATACAGTCGGTAATCCGGATTATGTCGGAATATTTGATCGTCCGTATAATGGATTATTGAATGTTGGAGTGGAAACCCAAATGTATTTCAAAGGAATGTCCGATGCTGCTCTGGTTAATCCGCTCTGGACTGTTGCTCAGAAACCGGATGGATCGATCGCTGATTTTTATACACCGGTCTCCACGGATTCGAATGTCCAGTTTGTGGCTTTCACGCCGGATGTTATGGGAACTTATGTGATCGAGTTCTCTGATGGCGGCGATCCTGCTTCGTTGACAATAAACGCCGGCTTGTATCTTGGCGTTGAGGACGGACGCTGTACACTCTGCCATTCGGGCGTGGGCGAAGAATGGATGATGACCGGTCATGCCGATATGCTGGAGCGAGGTCTTAACGGAGAAATAGGAAGTTTTTATCGGGAAAGCTGTTTAGAATGTCACACAGTCGGATACGATACATTTGCGAATAATGATGGATTTGACGATTTTGATTTCGTTTTTCCTGATACGCTTTTTGATGGTCAATATCAGAATATGGTCGATATGTATCCTGATGCAATGAAACGTGCCAATATTCAATGTGAAAGCTGCCATGGTCCGGGAAGCGAACACAATGGAGTTGTCGAAGATAACAAAATGGTCGTTTCACTTTCGACATCAAACTGCGCCGTGTGCCATGATGATGATCACTACCACGTCTATCCTTCCCAGTGGGAAGGTGCCGGTCATGCGAACCTGCCTCCTTATCCGGCAGGAAACCGGACTGACTGTGGTGGATGTCATAACGGAGCCCAATTTATTCAATTTGCAAGTGGCGAACCGATCACTCAACAACCACCGGTCGATGTGACTTGTGCTGTTTGTCACGATCCGCATAGTGCCGAAAATCCGGATCAACTTCGGATAATGATGGCGACATTATCGAATGATGAAGCAGTAATGGACGCCGGCAAAGGTGCCCTTTGTATGAACTGTCATCAAAGTCGCAGGAATGCATTGACCTATACAAACAGTCCAAGACCTCATTATGGTCCTCATTATGCTCCACAGGCTGATATACTGATTGGAACGAACGCGGTCACGTTTGGTAAAAAGCTGCCAACCTCCGCTCATTTAGCCTCCACCGATGATGCATGTGTCGATTGTCACATGCATGAAAAAGGCGATCATGGAGAACACGATGACGACGGCAACTTAACAACTGCCGGGATGCATTCGTTCAGCATGGTCAGCAAAGATGGCGTTGACAATGTTTTTGCATGTCAGGGCTGCCACGGTGATGTGGGCGAGTCATTCGAAGAAAAGAAATTCTTTATGAATGGCAATGCAGATCATGACGGTGACGGAGAAGAGGAAGGATTGCAGGCTGAAGTCCATGGTTTGATGGATGAATTAGGATCGATGCTTCCTGATGCTGATCCGCATGCAGATGTGGACAGCACCTGGACCCGCACCGAGTTGAAAGCTGCATTCAATCACAGGTTGATCTATTATGACCACAGCTACGGTATCCATAATCCTGCGTACACTGTGTCATTGCTAAAAGTTACTATTCAGGCACTGATGAATAATGCGCTGGAAGGAGAAATTGTGGCAATTCAGGATATTCCCAACGATCAGGGAAAACAGGTCTGGATTATCTGGGATAAATTCGTAGATGACGGCGTTTCTGCCGATCCGGTTGAGACATACATCGTTAAACGAAATGATGCCGAAGGCGTTTGGGTCGGCGTTGGCGAACATACAGCCGATGCAAGTATGCGTTATGCATTAGTCGTTCCAACGTTGTTTGATTCAACCATCGTCGATGGAATGCATGAAACGACATTCAAAGTTGTCGCTGTCACCCGCGGCGGCATGGTTCATGAATCGATGCCGGCACAGGGCTACTCGGTTGATAATCTGATACCGCAAGCTCCATCTTCGGTTATCGCACTGGCATCCGGGAGCAATGTGGAATTAACCTGGGAAGCTCCGGAAGATCCGGATGTTAATTATTACAGGATTTTCCGATCGACCTCAGCAGATTTTGTTGCCGATGAAACAACACAAATCGGCACAACTATCGATCTGGAATTTGTAGATGATGCCGCAGAAACAGGCACTT
>WJJN01000099.1 GCA_014729735.1 Candidatus Zhuqueibacterota bacterium | reverse complement strand
ATGCACAATCCGCCGCATATTTTTGCTCCGGATCAATCGATCCGGCAATTAGCCCTGGAACGGAGATTTTTAGAATATGATTCAGGCAATTTAAACATTATCGCCGGACATTTTTATGATTTATTCGGTCGGGGACTGGTCCTGCGCTTTTTTGAAAACCGGCAATTGCGGTATGATACACGAATCGATGGATTGAAAATTCATTATATCCATCCCGGATTTTCTGTTAAATTAATTTCCGGAGAGCCGATCAATCGGGTAAATGAACGTCACGATCTTTTCCATGCCGGAGAGCTGAAAATCAATCCGTTTGGTGCTTTTCATGTCGGCAGCACGTTTCTGACTACTCACCCGACGAGCAAAAAACGTGTGCACTGGGGATCTCTTCTGTCCGAGCTGAACTTTGATTTTGGCAGCATTTACATCGAATATGCCCGGGAAGACAATCCCAATGTTATGAAACAGGGAGATGCATTCTACCTGAATACCAATCTCTTTTTCGGAGCATTCAGCCTGCTCGCCGAATATAAAGACTATTCCCAGTTCGAACAATATGAAGGCGCTTTTTTCAACAATCCACCGTTGGTTGCCAGGGAGCACCTTTTCAGTCTGCTGAACCGGCACCAACTCGTTCAGAATGCAAATGATGAACAGGGTATCCTGTTCGAAGCCGCATATCCGGTTATTGAAGACGGCATACTAACGCTGCACTACAGCCGCACTGAAAATCACTCGAATGAGATATTATATAAGGAATATTTCAGTCAGTATGAATGGACCACTACCTTTGATTGGGAGCTGTTATTTGGATTCGGCAGGCAGGAAGATCCTTCAGCGAGATATTTAAATTTCGTGAACAGCACTTCTCTTGCTTTGAGCGACAATTATTCCGTAAAGGCAATTTTCGAGCATCAGCATACAAAGCGATTTTTGAACAAGCAACAATTCTATAGCCAGGCACTGACAGCCGGATTGAGCCATCTATCCGGCTGGACGCTGTCATTTCTGGGCGAACGCACCACCGAGCGGCAATCTCCCAAAAAATTTTGGGGAGCCGCGCAATTCAATTTGAATCTGTCTCAAACACTGGAACTCTCGCTACTTGCCGGCTCCAGGCGAAAGGGAAAATATTGTGTCGGTGGTGTATGCGTCATCAAACCGGAGCTCGAAGGTATTGAAGCGACCTTGATCACTCGCTTCTGATTTTGAGCTATTTCTGATTAATCACATAATGCGTTTCCGTGGGAAATGCCATGTCCACGCCGGCTTCATCCAGATTTCGTTTAATACCAATATTGACCTGATGAATCACCATTTTCCAGTTCACCATATCAGTGATCCAATAGGCGACTTCGAGATCAAGTGAGTACGGACCAAAATTGATGAAGCGCGTGAGAATATCCTCTTTGTCCGTTCCGTCGATAGATTTGATGGTATCATTGATAATTTGAATCGCTTGCTCCATTTTATCGGATGAGGTTTCATACGTCAGTCCGATAGTGAGCACCATTCGCCGCTTGTCTCTGGTGGAATAGTTTTCGAGCATGGAATCTGCAACATGGCTGTTGGGTATAACGACAGTGGTTCCGCCGATGGTGCGAATTCTTGTGGTGCGCAGCCCGACTTCATCTACTGTGCCTGTTTTGCCGTTAATTTCGATGAAGTCAAGGATCTGAAACGGTTTGTCCCAGAAAATAGTAATACCGCCGATGATGTTTTTAACTGTGTCCTGCGCAGCCAACGCAAATGCCAAACCACCGATACCGAGCCCGGCAAGCACCGATAATATATCATAGCCGAGATTGGATAATACGACAATGAAAGCCATAATCAAAACGGCGAATTTTATGGATTTTCGAATGATCGGCAGGATTTGATCATCAAGACGGCTTTCGGATTTTCGCACTAAGGGTTCCAGATAGATGCGAACCAGCATATCGAACAGCCGGATGATAAACCACGTAATGGTAGCGGCAATTAATACTAAAATGACATTATCAAAAAATTTCTGTGCGGGATCGTTCAGCGTTAGTACCATCGTGCCGAGATAAAAAGCAATGGTGACGATGAGCAGAACCAGCGGTTCTTCAATGATATCGATCAGATAATCATCGAATTTTGTTTTAGATTTAGCTGCTAATTTGCGAAGTCTGGTTTTAAAGATGTAATAGATTATTCTACCAACAATTATTCCCAGAATAATAATTCCGAAAAACATTAAATATTGCCCCAGTGAATTGTTAAAATAAGTTCCTTTGAAAACTTCCTGCACAGACTCCATGCAATCCTCCATTGTTGTTGATTTATTTGAATTAGCAAAAACAGAAAATGAAAAAGTATAAAGATTAGAAGATAACATGTTATTTTACAAATATCAATCAAAAAATTAACAATTTTTAACACATTTATGAAATGTGAACAATCTGAAAATTTTATTTTTGTGTTGACATTTTATGATAAGTAGATTAGATTATGGATGTCTTTTCCAATCATCCTGGCACGGCAACCCGTACTTCATCGCTGTTCTTTTATTTCAAAATATTAAATCTCATAAGGTCACAAATGGAAAGTAAACAAATTCTCTGGACAACCATTTTCGGCACTACTGCATGTCTTGCGATTGCCGTTTTGTTTTTCGGAACAAATATCAGTGACTTACAGCAACCACCGCTCTACATTCTGCTGCTCGGCTTTGCCGGTTCGCTGTCACTTGCATTATTCCGGCAGAAAAAAGTGCGGGATGTTATCTACATAAATATTATGATTTATGTGCTGTTCGCAATTGTCGCGTCTTTTCTGCGTCCGATTACCGCGCTCATCCTGTTAATCTACTATGCAGCGCTGGTAGGTGCGATCTATTTTTTTTCGAAGAGTTTCGATGCAAAATTGCCACAGAGTATTTTAATCCGACCGCTATTGTTAGCCGCGCTAGTCGGCGTAATATTTATTATCGCGAATTTCATTCACGGCTTGAT
>WJJN01000669.1 GCA_014729735.1 Candidatus Zhuqueibacterota bacterium | reverse complement strand
GGTGCAATGGGCGGTCGTCTCAATGGATGGCGACTACGCGTACACGCATTCGGAACGCGGAACAGGGATTAGTCCGTGGGAATTCGACATCCCGTATGAATGGCAGCCGCGTGATGAACAGCTCGATGGCGCAATTTTCACAGACCGCGAAATGTATCGCGTGGAAGATACGGTTCACGTGAAAGTGGTAATGCGGGAAAAATACGGTCTGGAATGGAGACTGACCAACCGCGATTCATTCAAGGTAGAAATAAATGATCCCACCGGCAAAAAAATATATGAAAAAAATCATGGAGTGAATGAATTCAATGCATTTCATTTCGCAATGCCGGTACCGTACGATGCGACACGTGGGTTTTACCAGATTCTTGTGAACATCCCTCAGAAATTGCGCGGGGAGAGCTCGATTTATTCTTCGTTCCGGGTAGAAGATTATCGCCCTGCAGAATTTGAAGTGGATGTGACACCGCAGCAATCCGAATTTATTTTCGGAGATACATTAACAGCAACGATCTCTGCGACCTATCTATTCGGCGCTCCGCTGAAGAACGCACCGCTTACCTGGTCGCTGATCAAGACGCATTATTACCCAAATCCCCGCGGCTGGGATGGCTATTATTTCCACCCCCGCAGAGATTTTCATGGGGAATCCGGCGGGCTGGGGAAATTTTCAAGCCAGATGATTCGCGAAAAAGCAGAACTGGACGCGAGCGGATCGTTTAAGCTGCATCATTTTCTGCAAGAACCGGAATTATTGACAAGCGCCCGTTACATTGTGGAAGGTGAAGTGACCGACGAAAACCGTCGCCGCATTGCAGGTCGAAAAGATGTAGTCGTGAACCGCGGTGAATACCTGGTCGGCGTGAAACCGCAGTCATTCTTTGGAACGAATCGTCAGGATTATCCGATAAACGTCATCACATTAAATCATGAGGGGAAAACGGTTGCCGATAGAACTGTGAACATCAAGATCATTCGGAGAAACTGGCATTCGGTGAAAAAGGCGGGAACCGGCGGGCGCTACTACTGGCACACGGAAGTAACCGATAGTACGATTTCCGAGGGCAAGGTAACCACCGGCGAAGAACCTGTGGCATACGATTTTACACCGCAGCAGTCCGGCTACTATCTGCTGCGGGCAACAAGCACTGATGATCGCGGCAATACGATTGTCGCCGATTGCAGCTTTTACATCCTCGGCAGCGATTATGTTGCCTGGAGCCGCAGCGACGATGATCGCATCGAGCTTGAGATGAACACGGATTCCTACAAGCCGGGGGAAACAGCGATCATTATGATCAAGTCGCCGTTCGAAACCGCCACCGCGCTGATCACGGTGGAGCGTGAGGGCATTATCGATCATTTCAACAAAGAGGTCGTTGGCTCCACGCCGACAATCGAGATCCCGATTCGGGATATTTATCTGCCGAATGTGTTCATTTCCGTGATGCTCATTCAGGGCAGGCTCGGAGACAATATCTATTCGGAGACCGGGGAAGATATCGGAAAGCCGGCGTTCAAGCTGGGGTATATCAATGTGCCGGTGGCGACCGGCTTAAAAGAGCTTGATATCGATATTCAAACGGACAGACAGGTGTACCGACCCGCCGAGAAAGTAACGGTGAACCTGAACGTTTCGGATGCCTCAGGAAAGAGCCGTCCGACGGAATTGATCGTGGCGGTGGTGGATAAAGGCGTGCTAAATTTAACCGGCTACCGGTTCACCAATCTGCACGATTATTTTTACCGGGATCGCCCGCTTTCGGTGACCACGGCTGAGAGCCGGCTGGATATTATCGGGCAGCGAAATTATGGAGAAAAGGGAGAGGACGTCGGCGGCGGTGGCGCCGGCGCGGCGGATGTCATGCTGCGCAAGGATTTCAAAGCGACGACCTACTGGAATCCCTCGCTGATCACCGATGAAGACGGTATGGCAACGGTCAGTTTTCAATTGCCGGATAATCTCACTACATTTGTGATTATGGTGGCGGCACACGACAGGCAATCTAATTTTGGAAATGACGAGCATTCGTTCAGAGTCAATCAGCCGCTGGTTCTGAAACCGGCGCTGCCCCGTTTTATCCGTTTTCAGGATGAATTCAAGGCAGGAACCGTGGTACATAACTATTCCGACGCGGCTGCCGATGTCACCATCTCGGCAGAAGTTTCAGGGATCACCCTGGTGAATGACGCCCGGCAGCAATTCCATCTGGAAGCCGGAGAAAGCCGGGAAGTGCGCTTCGATTTCAGAGCGCACCGGGTTGGCGAGGCGCAATTCATCTTTCGGGGCAGCATGGGGAACGAAGCAGATGCGGTCCTGAAAAAGCTCACTGTTCAAAAACCGCTGACAGATGAAGTTGTGGCGACATCGGATAATGCAACAAAAAATAAAAAAGAGAAAATCCTCGTACCGCAAAATGTTTACAGGGAAATGACGCAGCTCGAAGTGAAAACATCGACAACGCAGCTTATCGGGATGAGCGATGGAATTTCGTATCTCTATGATTATCCTTACGGCTGTCTGGAGCAAAAAATGTCACGCGTGCTTCCGATGATCCTGTTCGAAAATGTGGTAAAAGCATTCGATCTGCCGGCTTTAAAGGACGGGGATTACCGAAAAGAAGTGCAAAATTTTCTCGATCATCTCATCGATTTTCAAACGGCTATTGGCGGATTTTCCTATTGGGAAAACGGGCAGACGGCAAATCCGTATGTGTCGGCATGGGTTGTTTTCGGAATGATAAAAGCAAAAGATGCAGGCTATAAAATCAACAGTGATGTTTTGAACAAAGCTAAGGCGTACATTCAAAATGTACTGAAAAACCAGATTAATAAAGATTTCTACCCATATACATGGAATTACTGGCAAGTGACCAACTGCCTGATTTTATATGATCTCGCATTGATGGGAAAACCGGATCATGCGTACATCGAAAAAATGTATCAGGAGCGGGAACGGCTGCCGCTGTTTGCGAAAGCATATCTGCTTAAGGCGATGAAGCTTGCGGATTCACAACAGGCGATGTATCGCGATGTATTATCACTGCTCTACAATGGCTTGAAAGAAAGCCCAACCACTGCCCATTTCGAAGAACCGGACGAGATCGGGCTGGAATGGTGCTTTCATTCCAATGTCCGGACCACCGCACATATTCTGCAAACTCTGCTCGAATTGGAGGAAGATTTTCCACAGGCGCCGAAGGTGGTAAAATGGCTGATCACAAAGCGGAATATGCAGGGAAGGTGGCGCAATACCCAGGAAAATATTTTTGTGTTGCATGCGTTGAATTCATATTTTAAAACTTATGAAAAGCAGGAGCCGGACTTCAAATTAGTGGTGGAGCTGGCAAATAAAAAGATTCTGGAATCTGAATATCAGGGATATTCCTT
>WJJN01000668.1 GCA_014729735.1 Candidatus Zhuqueibacterota bacterium | reverse complement strand
TAAAGTATGGATCAATTTGCTGCTGATCGGCGAACTCATTGAATTGTCCTTCCGTCACAACCGTCATTTCACAGCAGCGGCTAAAGCATTCTTTTGAAGAAATGAGTCCTGCTTTCCAGTCATCGATTGGCTGGTGCCAGCCATTTCTCCCAAATTTTGAAAATAAACTGTCACTGACATCATTGATCGAAATTGTACCATCAAAATCAGTATATATTTTTAACGATTTTTTCATCGTGCTATCTTCGGTTTTTCATAAGGTAAGATAATAAAAATGCGGTTAAATTAAAACAAATATTTTAATAACCGCATCAAAAAAACAGACCTCCCGCAAAATGTATTTGCAGGAGGATTCAGGCATTAGAGTATTAAATTATTTATCATTCCGAATGGCAGCCTGTGCCGCGGCAAATCGTGCAATCGGTACCCGGAATGGTGAACATGATACGTAATTCAATTCTTTTCTGTGACAGAAATCGATGGATGACGGATCACCACCGTGCTCACCACAGATACCGATTTTCAGATCGTTGCGCACCGCGCGTCCTTTTTCGACTCCCATTTCAACTAACTGACCGACACCTGTTTGATCAAGAGACTGGAACGGATCTTCCGGCAGAATGTTATGCTCGATATAATACGGCAGGAATCCACCGATATCATCCCTGGAGAATCCGAATGTCGTCTGTGTCAGGTCGTTTGTGCCGAAGGAGAAGAAATCCGCATACTCTGCAATTTCGTCTGCAGTAAGGCATGCCCGCGGCAGCTCGATCATCGTTCCGATCAGGTATTCGAATTCAACACCTTTCTCCTTGATCACTGCCTGTGCCACTTTTTCAACGAGCTTTCTTTGATTGCTCAGCTCGGCAGCCGTACCTACCAGCGGAATCATCACTTCCGGGTAGACCTTCACACCTTCTTTGGTCAAATCAGCAGCCGCTTCGAAAATTGCCCGCGCCTGCATTTCCGTAATTTCGGGATACGCGATACCCAGCCGGCAGCCGCGATGTCCGAGCATCGGATTCAACTCATGCAACGATGCAATCCGTGAATTCAGTTTTTCGACGCTAACTCCGAGTTCTTTCGACAGTTCCTGAACCTGCTTTTCATCGAGATTCACAAATTCATGAAGCGGCGGATCCAGCAATCGGATTGTAACCGGCAGGTCTTTCATTGCCTTCAAAATGCCGTAGAAATCTTCCCGCTGATAAGGCAGCAGCTTCATCACCGCTTTTCGACGAGCTTCTTCATTTTCAGCGACGATCATTTCACGCACCGCCATAATTCGCTTCGGATCGAAGAACATGTGCTCGGTACGACACAAGCCGATTCCCTGTGCGCCGAACTCACGCGCCTGGGCTGCATCTTCCGGACGGTCCGCATTTGTGCGAACACCCAACGTTCGAAATTCATCCGCCCATTCCATTAATTTATTGTAATGAATATTCTCTTCCAGATCGGGTTCCACTAACGGCAGCTTGCCTTCATAAACCCGACCGGCAGTTCCGTTCAAGGTAATCCAGTCACCTTCTTTGAGCGTCTTGCCATTCACAGTTACCTTCTTTTCAGCAACTTTGATATTCAATGCGCTACAACCGACGATACAACATTTACCCCAACCGCGTGCGACCAACGCAGCGTGGCTGGTCATTCCGCCTTTTGCTGTCAAAATTGCTGCAGCGGCGTGCATGCCGTGTACGTCTTCCGGAGACGTTTCATTACGAACGAGGATGACTTCCTTGCCCTGTTTTGCCCATGCTTCCGCATCATCTGCTGTGAACACGACCATACCATTAGCACCACCCGGACCTGCCGGCAAGCCTTTTGCCAGCATAGTTGCACTGCTCTCTTCTTCGGGGTCCACCATCGGATGCAGAAATTCATCCAACTGAGCCGGTTTGATTCGCATCACCGCGGTTTTTTCGACAATCAAGCCTTCGAGACACATATCCACAGCCATTCGAACCGCCGCAGGACCGGTACGCTTTCCGACGCGTGTCTGGAGCATCCAAAGTCTTCCATCCTGGATTGTGAACTCGATGTCCTGCATATCTTTATAATGTTCTTCCAGTTTCTGCTGAATTGCATCCAGTTCTTTATAAATTTCGGGCATTTTTTCTTCGAGGCTGGGAAGATGTTTTGTGTCCTCTGTTTTGCCGGATACGTTAATCGGATTCGGCGTGCGAATACCAGCCACAACATCTTCACCCTGTGCATTCGGCAGCCATTCACCATAGAACAGCTTTTCCCCGGTTGCCGGATTACGTGTGAAAGCCACACCGGTGGCGCTGTCATCGCCCATGTTTCCGAATACCATCGCCTGGACGTTCACCGCGGTTCCCCACTCATGCGGGATGCCCTCGATACGGCGATAGTTGATGGCACGTTTACCGTTCCAGGATTGAAAAACCGCTCCGATTCCGCCCCAAAGTTGCTCCCGGGCATCATCCGGAAATTCCCGACCCAGAACATCTTTGACTTTCTTTTTGTAAATCTCGACAAGCTCTTTCATATCGTCGGCGGTTAATTCGGTGTCAAGCTCAACGCCTTTCGCTTTCTTCAGCTTATCCAATTCTTCTTCTAATTGTTCACGGATTCCTTCACCATCTTTTACTTCTGTTCCAAAAGCTTTTTCCATAACGACGTCGGAATACATTGTAATCAAACGGCGATAGGCATCGTAAGCAAATCGTTCATTGTTCGTTTTGGCAATAAGTCCTTTGATTGTCTCGGATGTCAGCCCGATATTGAGAACGGTTTCCATCATACCGGGCATCGACTGACGGGCTCCGGACCGAACGGAAATCAGCAATGGATTATTCGGATCACCAAATTTGGCTCCCATGACATCTTCCACCTTTTCCATTGCATCATCGACTTGTTTTTCAAGTTCGGCAGGATAGCTTTTATCATGATCATAGTAGTAAGTACAAACATCGGTTGTTATGGTGAATCCTGGTGGTACGGGCACACCGAGATTGCTCATTTCAGCCAGGTTTGCACCTTTTCCACCAAGTAGATTTTTCATCTCTGTTTTGCCGTCAGCGGTTCCTTTGCCAAAATAATAGACGTATTTTTCGCTCATGAGTCGCTCCTTCTTTATCATGTTCAGTGTTGAATAATTAATTTAAATTTGCGTTGTTATTTAAAATAGCGTAATATTCGTTTTGATCTGAAAGTACTTCAATCGCTTTTTGAACTTCTTCGGAGACTTCGATTCCTGCTTCAACTTTTGCCGCAGTTCCCCAAAATTTCCCAGCGATCTCCTTTTTAAGATATAGTTTAATAAAATCCTTTGCTTCGTCGAAATCTTGTTCCTTTCTCTTTTCGATTATTTCCTGTAGCTCTTCAAACGCAAGTTCAGCCTGTTCTAAATAACCTTTTTCTTTTGCTATATCTTTGAAAACTTTCAATTCCTCTTCACCGGCAGTGTTATAATCAAAATCCTTCTCTTTCAAAAATTTCTTGAAGTTATTAATCATTGTATGATCAACTTCGAAATCTCTTTCAAGCTCTTTATTTGTCGCTGCATATTCTAGTGAATAATTGAAAAACATGGATTTCATGATCATGTGCCGGACAATGAGGGGCAGGTGTTTCGTTTTGATTACGATATCCGGGATGATACCGCCACCACCGGTCACCTTTCTGCCCTTGAGGGTTTCGAAATTTAGTGTACTATCCTGCTCCTTTTCAAAAGACGTGAGCAGGACTTCCTTGTCTTCGAAAGCATTTGGTTTTTGAATAAGGCGACCACTTGGGATATAATATTTGGCAGTGGTTACTTTAAGTGCAGTTTCCTTGCTAATGGGGATCACGGTTTGGACGAGCCCCTTACCGAAGGTCGGATTGCCAATAACAACAGCACGGTCTAAATCCTGCAGCGCACCAGCGACAATTTCCGAAGCAGAGGCGCTCACCGTATCCACCAGTACGACCAGCGGCTCCGTTCCCCAAATAGGATCGACTTTTGCACGATATTCCTGACTGGTTCCTTCCAGCTTGCCACGGGTGGAAACAATCATCTGACCTTTTTCGACAAAATTATCCGCTACTGACACTGCCGACTCCAGTAAGCCACCCGGATTGCCGCGTAAATCGAGTATCAGTGCTTCCATTCCTTCTTTTTTAAGATCGGCAATGGAATTATAAATCTGGTTTCCCACGTTACGGGAAAAATGTGCTAACCGAATGTAGCCGATATTATCTTCGATCAAGCCGGAATAAGTGATTTCCTCGACTTTAATCTCGGCACGGATCAATCGGAATTCCAGTGGCTTTTCTTCGCCGACTCGACGAATTTTCACATAAACTGCGGTACCTGGTTTGCCTCGAAGACGGTTCGCGGTTTCGGAAATTGAAAGGTCTTCGGTGCTTACGCTGTCCACAGCGATTATCAGGTCTCCTTCGCGAATTCCGGCTCGTTCTGCCGGTGTTCCTTCAAACGGTGGCTCGATGACCGCAGGCCAATCGTCACGTTTGCTGATACGCATACCCACTCCGCCATATTTGCCGTGCGTCATGATTTGCAATTCATCGTTCGCTTCTTTCTCAATGAAAACGGTGTATGGATCGAGTGTTTTCATCATTCCGTAAATTCCAGCCCGCATGAACTTTTCCGGATCGATCACTTCCACATATCTCTTGGTAATCTCTTCATACACCTTTCCGAATACACTGATATTCTTGCTGATAGCAAAATAGTAGTCCGGCTTGGCTGTATCGGTTTTATGAGCCATCCATCCGCCAAAGACAGTGACGACCATAACCAACAGCGCCAGAAACGCAAACACTGTCAAATTTCTTTTATTAAACATCTTCTCCTCCTTGGAGATATTTATAAACATGCTTCCAAATTTCAGTTTCAATCTCCGGGATTTTTCGGCTCCCGTCGATAATAACGAATCGTTCGGGATTTTCTGATCCTATCGTCAGATATCCCTGTCTCACCTTTTCAAAAAATACCCTGGATTCATCTTCCATACGATCGGGGATCACTTTCGATTCCTGCTTTCGCTTCTCCATTTCATCGATTGTAATATCGAGCAGAAATGTAATATCAGGCAAAATGTTCTGAGTTGCCATGCGGTTTATTTGTTTAACGAAATCGAGATCGATGCCGCGTCCGTAACCTTGATAGGCAGTCGTGGAATCAAAGAAGCGATCGCATATAACAATATTCCCGCTCTGCAAGCCGGGAATAATTTTGTGACGGGTTAATTGTGCCCTGGCAGCAGAATAGAGAAATATTTCGGAAATCGGATCCATTTTTTCAGTGGATTTTTCCAGCAAAACGTCCCGTATCTTCTCCGAAATAATGGTGCCGCCGGGTTCCCGTATTATCAGATGCGATTTACCAAGATTAACAATTTTCTGTGTTAAAAGTTCCAATTGAACAGATTTCCCGCAGAAATCTATTCCTTCGAATGTAACGAATAATCCGGTCATTATATTTTAATAGACTTCCATCGTCCTACTTTGAATCGCCAGTAGTTTGTAAGAATTCTGACGCTCTCATCCAGAAAATGAACCAGCCATAATCCGAACAAGGATAAATTAAGAACAAACACCGCCACCCAATTCAAACCTACTTCGAAGACCAGCACTCCGATAATCGTCATCCACATGATCCAGCTCAATTCGCCGGCGCCTCGTAAATTGCCGATAATCACGCCACCCACAGACTTGGGAATCTGAACCAGCGCAAACACGATCATCACCATGATGCCAAGCTCGATAACTTTCGTTTCCGTGGTGAACACACTGAATATAGGACGGGCGAAAATGATCATAATTATCGCCACAACCAGTGAAAAGAAAAATCCGACAAAGCTGAAAGTGCGTGCCGTGCGTTCGGCAAGTTGATGCTCGGACGCGCCGATGTTCTTGCCCATCAGTGTCATCGCTGCCATGCTTAATCCTGTGTACGCCATGGATAAAATGCCCTGAATTCTCAGGAAAATAACATGCGCCGTCAGAACGTATGCTCCCAATCTCGCGGCATAAATCGAAGCGATCATTATTCCCAGCGACCATGTCAACTGCTCGACAGTGGTAGGGATGCCAGTTTTGATCAGCCGTTTGAATGTCTTGAAATTCGGCGTTGTAATTTCTTTAAATGACAAAAACAGCACCGATTTATGCGACCGTAGAAAGTAGAGTGTGACCATAAATCCCACAGAATGGGCGATGCCAAGCGCAATAGCTGCTCCTTCCACTTCCCAGCGCGGGAATCCAAACCAGCCGAAAATCAACAGAGGCGCCAGAACCAGATTCAGACTGTTGACAATCACATTTACAATCATTGATAAATGTGTATCGCCGGCGCCGCGAATAATTCCGACAGCGATAAAATTTGTAATGACAATCGGAGCGAACAATGCAATAATCCGCAAATACGAAATTCCAGCCTGCTGTGCAGCCTCATCGGCTCCTTCCTCGATCAGCTTAAACAAATAAACTCCGCCGAAGTACCAAATAAGCGCAAACAGGATCGAAATGATAACGCCAAGCATTACCGCCTGTCCCAGAATGTGATTTGCCTCCCACCGCTCGTTCGCTCCCAAATGTCGAACGACTATCAAAGAACTTCCGATAATAAACGTAATCAATATCGTTAAAAACGATATGATCAACTGGATCGCCATACCCTGACCTGCCAGGGCAGCGTATCCGATTCTTCCTATAAAAATAGCTTCGATTGTGAACATCACTGTCTGAGATGACAAATCAATGACTGCCGGAAGCGATGTCTTAATAATTGTTTTTAAGGGCGACTTTCCAGCCAATGTATTCTCTCTCGGATATCATCAATCGTAATATTCTAGACCCAAATGGGTAATCAAGTCTTCGCCTTTTAGATAGCGCAGTGTATTTTTCAGCTTCATTAACTGAATGAAAATGTCATGCTCAGGATAAAGCTCCGGTGCGCACATCGGGCTTTTAAAATAAAACGAGAGCCATTCCTGAATCCCCCGCATGCCGGTGCGTTGTGCCAGATCCAGAAACAGCGCCAGATCGAGTACTATCGGCGCTGCCAGAATACTGTCCCGGCACAGAAAATCGATTTTAATCTGCATCGGATAACCGAGCCAGCCGAAAATATCGATGTTGTCCCAGCCCTCTTTGTTATCCCCCCGCGGAGGGTAGTAATTGATACGCACTTTATGATAAAAATCCGCGTACAGCTCGGGATACACGTGCGGCTGCAAAATATGCTCTAAAACGGAGAGTTTGCTCTCTTCTTTTGTTTTGAATGATTCCGGGTCATCGAGCACTTCGCCGTCGCGATTTCCCAGAATATTGGTGGAAAACCATCCGTCCAAACCTATCAATCGCGCCTTTAAACCCGGTGCAAGGATGGTTTTCATCAAAGTCTGTCCTGTTTTAAAATCTTTGCCGCCAATAGGAACGTTATTTTCAATAGCTAACTGTTCAAGTGCCGGAATGTCCAGAGATAAATTTGGCGCGCCGTTTGCATAAGGAACACCGGCTTTCACGAATGCGTACGCATAAACCATGCTCGGTGCAATCGCCGGATGATTTTCTTGCATTGCTTTCTCGAGCGATTCGATAGAATCATGCACCGGATCTTTTTTCAGGAAAATTTCCGTGCTTCCGCACCATACACCGACCAACCGGCTGCAGCCGTTTTTTTCCTTGAAATTTTGAATATCTTCGATCAACAACTGCGCATAGTCATACTTTGTTTTTGCTGTTTTGATATAAGTACCGTTGAGCTTTTTCACGTAGTTCTGATCGAAAACGCCTTTCATGGGCTTAACAGCTTCCATTTCAGGTTTGAGTTGATCGAGCAGTTCTTTTTTTAGAACACCGGCATTTATTGCTGATTCATAAGCATTATCTTCAAAAATATCCCAACCGCCGCAAACAACATCATCGATTTCCGACAGCTCGATAAAATCCTTGATTTTCGGAACTCGCTTTTCAGTACGTTTACCGAGACGGATTGTCCCCATCTGAGTCAGAGAACCGATCGGCAATCCGATCTGTTTTTTAACTGCTTCAACACCGGCAATAAAAGTCGTTGCCACAGCACCCAGTCCAGGCAGAAGGATTCCCAATTTCCCTTCCGGTTTCTCAATATTCACTTGTTTGTCCAAAATGTTCCCTCCTACAAAGGTTTTGATGATTTTTCCGTTTTCCAGATATGATAAATTCTCTGAATAGCAGTAACATTTGCTAAAACAGCTATAACCAAAATTGCCAGAATCAATGTGATTTCATGAAAAAGAGCGCCGAATCCCAGATAAACAACGCGCTCGGCTCGCTGCATAATTCCAACTTTACACTCCAGTCCAAGCCCCTCAGCTCTTGCGCGAACATAACTGGTCATCACCGAACCACCTATGGCAATCGAGATAGCCACAACGATCCAGATCGACCATTCAATGCCGATGTATTCAATTTCGACACTGGAAAAATAGTAAGCCAGACCGAAAAATATCATCACTTCGCTGTAACGGTCTAAAGTTGAATCATAAAGCGCACCGAATTTCGTGACGCGATCAGTTGCCCGGGCAACCTTTCCATCAAGAATATCGAAAGTCCCACCCAACAGAATCAGCACTCCACCCCAACGAAGATGACCGGTCGCCACTACGTAAGTTGCAACAATGCTAATCAGGAATCCCACCGTCGTAAAGAAATTGGGATTTACACCCAGCCGTATAAAAAGATCAGTCGCTGGCGATATCAAATTGATATACCAGTTTCTGATGCCCTCAGGTAAAAAATCAATTTTTTTCAAATTCCTCCCCGTCCTTTCTACCTTCAATAATTATTACAAATTCACCCTTTTGTTTGACATGACGCTTGCCAGAGCAAAATTCTTCCAGGTTGCCGCGATAAATCTCTTCGAATTTCTTTGTAAGCTCTCTTGCAATGCAAATGCGCCTGTCACCAAATACATCGAACAATTGACCTAACGTTTTTACTATCCGTTTTGGTGATTCATATAATACAATTGTCCGCCGTTCATTTTTCAGGAAATTTAATCGCTTCTGCCGTCCTTTTTTTGCAGGTAAAAAACCTTCAAAAACAAATCGATCCGTTGGTAAACCGGATACTATTAAAGCAGGTACGAATGCAGTTGCGCCCGGGATAGCCTCAACACTGATATTTTCGTTTACTGCTGCTCTTACCAGATAAAAAGCGGGGTCTGATATACCGGGAGTTCCGGCATCTGAAACAACAGCAATCGAATTCCCGGCTTTCAATCTTTCTAATAAAGAGGGGGTCTTTTTCTCTTTATTAAAATCAAAATAACTGGTCATCTTCGTTTCGATCTCATAATGCCGCAACAGTATAGCTGTCTTTCGCGTGTCCTCCGCTGCGATCAAAGAGACCGAAGCTAAAATGTCCAGAGCCCGGAGAGTGATGTCTTTCAAATTCCCGATCGGTGTACTAACTATGTATAGCGTTCCCAGTCCGTCGGGCGATTCAGAAGTCAACGATGTTAAAGCTCCTCGATGCTAAAATTCACAAATTAAATTTCCAAAATCGTCAAGGTATTCTTATATAAAAATTAAACTTTTAATTTAAAAAAAAAATAAATAAAAGTCAAGGATAAACATCTCCGATTTTTTGGCTTACATCTCCACCATCAATCAAAAAAATGTCTTGCTTATTAAGCAAAATTTTGATAGCTTTTACTTTCATCAATTTTCTAAAACATAATGATTCTCGTTTCCTTAATTTTAGTCTTTGTACTCATATATTCGGTGATATTTAGCTATTTGAATAGTGGCTTGAAAAAGCTGATTCCGTGCGATTCCACAAGGACGCCTCCGGTTTCGGTGATTGTCGCTGCCCGGAATGAAGAACAGAATATCCGGCGCTGTGTGACTGCGGTCCTAAATCAGAAATACCCACCGAACTCTTATGAGTTAATTGTTGTGGATGATAACTCTACAGATCAAACGTTTTCAATTTTAAAAGAAATTGCAAAGGAAAATCCAAATCTGAAAATTGTGCGAGTCGCAGGCGCTCAGTCTGAACAATCTAATGGCTCGAAGAAAAATGCCTTATCTGCCGGAATTGATAACGCACGTCATGATTTGCTGCTATTCACCGATGCGGATTGTATTCCTCCTCGACAATGGATTCGAACGACCGTTTCCTGTTTCAAAGACGACGTCGGTCTCATCGCCGGATTTTCGCCACTCATCGATCAGGGAAATTCAATACTGGGTAAGCTTGTGCAATGCGATAGCCTGATGGCAGCATCACTTGCAGCCGCCGGAATCAGCCGTAATTTCCCGATTACCTGCACCGGCAGAAATCTCGCCTATCGCAAAACAGTATTCAAAGAAGTCGGCGGATTCTCGGAAATCATCCGTTCTCTCTCCGGTGATGACGATCTGCTGCTGCATCTCATTCATCGACAAACAGACTGGAAAATCAAATATAACATCAATATTAATTCTTCAGTTCCCAGCGTACAGGAAAGCCAGGTATCCCGGATTCTATCGCAGAAACAGCGCCACATTTCCGCAGGCAAGTATTTTCCGTTATCAGTAAAATTGTTTTATGCATTATTGCATTTAACAAACTTCGGCTGTTATTTATTTCTGATAATTTCCATGATTACAGCTACATACCAGATCACGGCGCTCTTGCTCCTATTCATAAAAATTATTTTCGGCTACATCTTTCTGCGAACAGGCGCCCGAAAATTTGAAATGACTCATCTATTGAAATATAATTTGCTTTGGGAAATATATTTTTTATTTTATAACCTGTTGGGCGGACCCCGGGCATTTTTCGGTAAAATCCAATGGGCGAAAACATGATGAGCAGTCATCTCGATACCTGGAATAATTACGCCCGTTTCAGCGAAGCGCGCGCACGGCTGGTGATCCATCTGTTGGAAAAATATCTATCACTCGATGCCGCACGTATTCTGGACATCGGTTGCGGCGGAGGAAGTACCGCGCAATTGCTCGCTGATCGCGGTGCCCGGGTACAGGCAATTGATATTTCTAATAATGTAAAAAGCAGTCCGGTTGGGTGGCATTTTTCATTGATGGCAGGAGAAAATCCGGGCTTCAAAAATGGGTGTTTCGATGCGGTTATTTTACAAGATGCTCTGGAACACTGCGTGAATCCGGCGGCTGTTCTGGCGGAAGCAGGACGCATCCTGAAAAACGATGGTGTTCTTTTCATGAATACACCGAATCGATTATCGCCTATCAATTTCATTTCAGATCCACACTGGCATCTGCCTGTGGTGTCGCTGCTTCCGAGAAGAAGCGTTATTCTTTTTGTAAGAAATATCTTCCTCAAAGACAGACGTGAGCGCAGGGATTGGGCAGCGTTGCTCAGTCTGTTTCGATTGAAAAAATTATTTTCGAAGTCCGGTTTCGAGATGTCATTTGAAAATCGTACAGTGGCAGGCTATCTTTTCCGGGAGCCGGATGCAGTCGTCTGCAGCAGGCTGCATCTGAAAATGGTAACTATTTTTAAAAAATTGCGGTTTGATAAATTGATCCCCGCGCTTGTGAATGACAGGCACGGCATTTTCAATTATTTAGTAAATCCGACGTGGTACATTATCGGACAAAAACGAAATGAGAAAGTTGACAACCATGAAACCACTTGCTGATCCCGGTGTCATTCGCTCGCTGTCGTTTTCAAGAGTCAGAAACATATTCCGGGTGCAATTATCGCTGGCTTATTCGTTTTTGTTCCGAAAGTACTGGCTGTGGGGCAAACCATATATTTTGACCATCGAACCGACTAATCGCTGCAATTTAAAGTGCCCGCAGTGTGCCACCGGATCGGGTAAAATTTCCAGAGCACCTGCGGACATGACTTTTTCGACTTTTCAAAAAATAATTGATGAATTAAAGAATGAACTTTGTTATATTGTACTGTTCAATCAAGGTGAGCCATTTTTGAACGGCAGGCTGTTCGATTTTATCAAATATGCGAAACGACATCGTATGTATGTCATCAGCAGTACGAACGGGCATTTCCTGACAGAGGAAATCTGTCGCCGGACAATTGCCAGCGGGCTGGATCAACTGATCATTTCTCTGGACGGCACTGACCAGCAGACTTACGGGAAATATCGTGGCGGCGGCAATTTTAAAAAGGTGGTCAATGGTATCCGGAATATCGTTCGCATTAAAGACGAAATGGGAGCACGACGACCAGTGATCTCTGTGCAGTTCCTGGTGATAAAACATAATGCCCATCAAATTCCGGAAATCCGCGAAATGAGTCGGGAACTTAATGTGGACAGATTGCTGCTAAAGACCGTTCAGGTGGAATCGAATGCCGATGGCTGTGAATTTGTACCGTCGAATAATAAACTAAGTCGTTATGAACGTACAGGGGATCGATTCATTCTGCAAAATCCAAATCGCGTATTTTGCAGCCGTCTTTGGACAAGCGCTACAATTCTGAGCAACGGCGCTGTAGTGCCATGCTGTTTCGATAAAAACGGGGATTTCACTATGGGAGTAGTGAATCAGCATAATAACTTCACCCAAATCTGGAGCTCTGAGGGATATGAAAAATTTAGACGGAACTTCACGCATCGAATCAACGCCCGTCGACAACACACAATCCGCATCTGTGAGAACTGTACCGCGGGTCAGAAAGTTTATCTCTAAACGACGGCTCGTTTTTCTTCTTAAATTTTTGATAACAGCATTGGTGATGCTAATGCTCATGAAAAATTTGAGCATTAACAGCATCCTCATGACCTTTCGACAGGCAAACAATGTTTTCATTTATTTGACGTTTCTGCTGGTGATTCCCAATATTTTCATTCAATATTACAAATGGAAATTTCTGCTAAAACTTGTGAAGCCGGAAGTCACGACTAAGGAATCGCTTTATTCGCTGCTGGTGGGTTTTACATTCGGCTTCATCACACCCGGGCGAGTCGGCGAGTTCGGAAGGGCTTTTTTCATCAAAGACTGTTCGTGGGTTAAATTGATGGGACTGGCATTTATCGATAAATTCTTTTCATTATCAATCGTTATTTTCGCAGGTGCCTTTGGACTGATGAGTCTCATCGGCAGCCAGCTTCATTTTTACATTTTTCTGCCACTGGTTCTTTTTACGATCAGTGCGTTACTTCTGCTGCGCTATTTGTTGATACATCCTGAAATCTTTAAAAATCTTCTTTATCGAATCAATATTTTATTACCGTTCCGAGAAAAAATAAAATTACTCAGCAGCAGCCTGGACAATTTTCATCAAAAACAGGCGATGAAATTGCTGACATTTTCTTTCATATTTTATGTGATTTTCTTCACCCAGTTTTATCTGGCTGCATTTGCTTTCGAGCATGCTGCGTTGATAGATGTTTTCAAAGCGGTCTCCTCCACGCTACTCGTGAAATCCATGCTACCGATTTCGCTGGGCGATCTGGGAATTCGCGAAAGCGCGGCAGTTTTCTTTTTTGGGAAAATAGGTGTCAACAGCACAACGGCATTCAATGCCTCGATTCTCATTTTTATGATCAACATCCTCTTTCCCAGTTTGTTGGGACTGGTGATTGTATTAAAAAACCGATTGCTAAATTTATACGACTCATCCGATTCGAGTTAACATGTTCTTATTTGGAATTTTATTGACAATTTTGGCGGCAATCTATGTGCTGCGCATTTTGCAATTTTACCGCGGACTGTTTCGTTTAAAAAAGGGAGAAAATGACCGGCTTTATTCAGTGTCCGTTGTCATTCCCGCCCGGAATGAAGCCGACAATATTGAAGATTGTTTGAACGCACTCGT
>WJJN01000098.1 GCA_014729735.1 Candidatus Zhuqueibacterota bacterium | reverse complement strand
GTGTGGCTTTCCGGTCAGCCAAATTATCATTTAATCGATTCCAACTATTTTGCCCGCCGACCCGAGCTCGGAACAAACGGCGGCGAAACAATCCGCGTGGGCACGAGTGACTGGAGCATGTATGATTCTTACACAATTGTGGAAAATAATTACTTTGAACACTGCAACGGTGAGACTGAAATCATTTCAAACAAAAGCTGTGAAAATATTTATCGTTACAACACATTTTATGAATGCCAGGGCACGCTGACGTTGCGGCATGGAAACCGCTGCACTGTTGAGGGTAATTTTTTCTTCGGTAATAAAGTGGGGGATACGGGTGGAGTCCGAATTATTGGGGAAGATCATGTGGTTTTCAATAATTATTTTGAAGGATTATATGGCAGCGGATTCCGGGCAGCACTGCCCATTATGAACGGTGTGCCCGATTCGCCGCTCAATCGCTATTTTCAGGTGAAGAATACGGTTATCGCGTTTAATACGTTTGTAGATTGCCGATATTCTTTCATTCTCGGAGCCGGAGCAGACGACGAACGATCGCTTCCACCGCTAAACTGCGTCATTGCCAATAATGCCGTGAAGACTGACCACACGGTCATCAGAGAAGATGATGAGCCGATCGACCTGACGTGGGAGGGAAATATCATGCAGGGTTCATCCTTGGGAATAGATCAGCCGGAGGGAATCATCTGGGCTGATCCGAATTTTATTCGCAGCGGTGATGATCTGTGGCGACCAGCAGAGAATAGCCCACTGCTCGGTGCTGCTGTTGGAGACTACCCGTTCATCATTGAGGATATGGACGGGCAATCCCGCGGTGTGAGCAGAGATGTCGGCGCTGATCAACGTTCCGACGAGCCAATCGTCCGGATGCCACTGGCGCCGCAGGACGCGGGACCGGCATGGCTGCAAAATCCTTTGCCCCTCGTACTGTCCATCGATAAGGTGGGCTCGGGACTAATTACGCTCGATCCGCCGGGGCAGGTCTATGAGCCGGGAACGGATGTTACGCTGACCGCAGAACCGGCGGAAGGCTGGAAGTTCGTTCAATGGGATGGCGATATTTCCGGCACGGAAAATCCGGTCACGGTGACGATAGAACAGGATGTCACAGTTCGTGCAGTTTTTGCCCTGGACGTGCCTGCAGTATACGCGCTGAATGTATATGTTTTCTCTTCCGGTGGTCATGTGGAATTGGATCCGCCGGGTGGAAGTTATCCTGAAAGCACGGTCGTGAAACTATCCGCAATTCCCGAAGCTGGCTGGACGTTTGCTCGCTGGGAAGGCGGATTAAACAGCACGGTAAATCCGGACAGCGTTTTGATGGATTCGGATAAAACGATACTTGGTGTATTCGAGCAGGAAACATCTGTCAGCAGTGAGATCGAACAGCCATTGACCTTTGCGCTTGAGCAAAATTATCCGAATCCATTCAATCCATCGACCACAATTTCTTTTTCAATAGAAAAGGCTGCATTTACGCAGTTGGATATATTCGACAATCTCGGCAAACATGTGAAAAATGTCTTGTCCCGACATCTGTCGCCGGGCACATTCCACATCGAAGTGGATGCCCGCGATTTGACGTCAGGTGTTTATTTTTACAGATTGAGGGGTGGAGATTTAAGCGCTGTCAGAAAAATGATTGTAATGGAGTAGCAGCATTTTCAACCTGGGACTGTATTAAAAGTCACGTTTGGGTGTCATTCCTGCGAATACAGGAATCCCCTAAATTTTTAATAAATAGGAGATTCCGGGACAAACCCGGAATGACATTTTACAGAAAAATCAGACTTATGATATAGCTCCAGGGTTTCATAAAACAAATAATAAACCACAAGATAGAAAGGACGCAAGATGAATATCTCTCTAAAAAACAAAGTTGCTATCGTAACAGGAAGCATTCAGGGAATCGGAAAAGCGACCGCCAAATTATTTGCGGAATGCGGTGCGAATGTTGTCATCAATAATAATTCGGATGAAAAATTGCTGGAATCAGTCGCCGACGATATTCGCGGGACAGGCGCGCAGGTCAAGGCTGTTCTGGCGGATGTTACAAAAAGAAATGAAGCCCAAAAACTGGTCGATGCGGCGATGGAGCTTGGCGGCGTCGATATTCTGGTGAACAATGCCGGCGGCTTGATCAAGCGCGTGCCGATTGCGGAGTTCGACGAATCGCATTTCGACACAGTGATGGATGTGAATTTGAAAACAGCATTCTTGATGTCAAGCCTGGTAATGCCGCATATGAAAGAGAATAAATCGGGCAGAATTGTGAATATCGCCTCTTTAGCCGGTCACGATGGCGGCGGTGGTGGTGCAGCAGCATATGCGGCATCCAAAGGCGCAACATGGACATTTACGAAATCGCTGGCAAAGGAGATGGCGCCGTACGGTGTGCAGGTAAATTCGGTTTCGCCGGGATTCATCGGCAGCACGAAATTCCATGATACCTTTACACCTAAAGAGGTACAGGAGAAAGTAGTTGCTTCGATACCGTTAAAGCGGGCAGGGACATCCGAAGATGTTGCCAATGTAATCTTGTTTCTCGCCTCGGAATTATCCGATTACCTGACCGGGCAGATCATCGAGGTGAACGGCGGGATTTATATGCCGTAAATATTATTTGGATTTTTT
>WJJN01000667.1 GCA_014729735.1 Candidatus Zhuqueibacterota bacterium | reverse complement strand
TTCGGAACCACCGGATAACTGAATCCGATCACATAAATACCTTCTTTTAAAAGATCATCCGCCATTGTGTTAGTGATTTTTGCATCATACAACATGATCGGAATTATCGGAGTTTCTCCCGGTTTGATGTCGAAACCAAGCCGCATCATTTCTCTGCGGAAGTAGGCAGTGTTCTCGGTCAGTTTATCGCGCAGCTCTGTCGTTCGTGATAGCTCTTCCAGGATTGCCAGCGTTGCACCAACGATGAGCGGCGTTACCGTATTTGAAAACAGATAGGGTCTGCTGCGCTGTCGCAGCATCTCGACGATCTCGCTTATTCCACTGGTGCAGCCCCCGGATGCACCACCCAGTGCCTTGCCAAAGGTCGTAGTGATCACATCGATCCGGTCCTGTACGCCAAAATATTCCGGAGTTCCGCGACCGGTCTTCCCGATAAAACCCGTGGCATGACTGTCGTCCACCATCACCAGGCTGTCGTACTTATCGGCAAGATCGCAGATCTCATCCAGCTTCGCCATATCGCCATCCATCGAGAATACGCCATCCGTGGCAATGATCCTGAACCGAGCGGATTGCGCCCGCATCAGATTCTCTTCGAGATCATCCATATCCGCGTGCTTATAGCGAAAGCGCTGCGCCTTGCAGAGTCGAATGCCGTCGATGATCGATGCATGATTCAGCGCATCGCTGATGATCGCATCTTCCTCGCTGAACAGTGCTTCGAACAGTCCGCCATTGGCATCGAAGCATGACGTATACAGAATCGTTGCTTCCGTGCCCAAAAAATCCGCCACTTTATTTTCCAATTCCTTGTGAATATCCTGCGTACCGCAGATAAAACGTACAGAGCTCATTCCATAGCCGCGCTCTTCAAGCATGCGGACGGCATTGTCCAGCATTTTCTTATTATTCGAAAGCCCCAGATAGTTATTTGCACAAAAATTCAATACTCCTTTTCCATCTTTCAAACCTATTTCTGCACCCTGCGGTGTGGCAATAATTCGTTCTCCTTTATAAAGACCTTCGGACCGGATCTGACCAAGTTCGCTTCGTAAATAATCCTTCATTTTTGTGAACATTATTTTCCTCCTTAGATTAATCTTCTAAAACAAGCATGGCAATGGCAGCATTCTCAACATGAGATAGAGAGAGATGAACCTTCCTGATATTATTTGATTCAAGAATGCTATTGATATTTTCGGAAAAGTGAAACTCCGGTTTACCCAGTTCATTGTTCAAAATTTTGACTTCCTGCCAAATATCGGGTTCCGTCATGCGAATATTGATTGATCGAAAAAGGGCTTTTTTTGCTGCGTAGCGCACAGCATAGTTCTGCCGGCAGTTTGCTTTCGATTGACAATATTCAATTTCTGCAGCCGTAAAAAAGTTGCGGTCCGATTCTTTCTCATAATCAGCCCAGAATTCATGCGTGTCGACTATTTCTATATCGATTCCCCGTATCAATCTTCACTCCAATCTTTTTTTTTGATTAAAGTGCTCTCAAGCACAACCATTGCGACAGCATGGCGGCTGGTCGAGGACATAGAAATCCAGTGCATATTCGCTCCGAGGTCGCGAATTGCATACTCACAATTACCCGAAAAATGCATTTTCGCATCACCCGAATCGTTCAGAGTAATCTCGATATCTTTCCATAGAATACCATCACGAATACCGGTTCCCAGCGCCTTGACCACAGCTTCTTTTGCTGCGAACAGCATTGCCAGATTTTCTTCAAACATACCGAAGCTGCGGCACGAAGAGAGCTCTTCTTTCCTGAAAATTTTATTAAGGAACCGGTCGCCGTATCTGTGAACAGACTGCCGCAACCGATCGACCTCTGTGATATCCACTCCAATCCCGATTATCATGTGACTGTTAAAATGATTTTACCGCACATACCGGTTTTCATCAGCTCGAAACCTTTTTCAAATTCTTCGAGCTTGAATTTATGCGTGATAGCCGGCGCCAGATCAAGTGTTTTCGAGCGCAGAAAATTTGCCGCTTTGTACCACGTCGAGAACATTTCTCTGCCGGTTACGCCATACACGCGTATTCCCTTAAATATAATCAAATTATTCAAATCGATATTTACATTTCCATCAAACACACCTAACAGCGATAGCCTGCCTCCCCTGGTCAGCATTTGGCAGCCCTGAATCAGTGCGGTTTCATTTCCGGACATTTCAAGCACCACATCCACGCCATCGCCGTCCGTGGCATCCAGCACTTCCCGAACAACATCCTGTTTCTGCGGATTCAGGATTTTGGTCGCGCCCATTTGACGGGCAATATCCAGGCGATAATCATTAATATCTGTAATGAAAATATCCGTGGCACCGGATACTTTTGCCACTCCGGCAGCGAGAATGCCAACAGGACCAGCGCCAATAATCGCCACCATTTTTCCGGCGACATCTTCGTTAAGCACAGTATCGATAGCGTTCCCCAACGGCTCCTGTACCGATGCGTACTCGTGCGGAATCGACGGATGGTTTTTCCAGGCAACTTTTTCCGGGATGACCACATATTCTGCAAATGCACCATTCGTATGTACTCCCAAAATTTTCATCTGCTTGCAAATATGCGAGTTGCCCGTGCGGCACTGCTTGCAAAAGCCGCAGTGTAGATGTGTTTCGGCAGAGATGAAATCACCGACCTGCAAGTGTTGTATCCCAGGACCGCATTCCACAACTTCTCCGGCGAGCTCATGCCCCATTATCTGTGGCGGATGCACATTCTGCTCTGCCCATTTATTCCATTTATAAACGTGTAAATCTGATCCACATATCGAAGTAACATGTACTTTTACTAAAACCTCCTGCGCACCGGGTGCGGGAATCGGTAACATCTTTAATTCGGCTCCTTCCCCGGGTTTCATTTTCATAACGGCTTTCATTTCGCCTGATGGCATATATACTCTCCTTAATTTGAATCTTAAATTAAAAAAGGCAGCGAACTAACGTAACCTT
>WJJN01000097.1 GCA_014729735.1 Candidatus Zhuqueibacterota bacterium | reverse complement strand
GACAAGTACTATTTTCGAGTGAAATGAAATTTGAAAACTCCAGTGCTTATTCCTTTTCCGAATTCCCGTCCGTAAATCCTGAAGCACAATGTAGCCAATCCCGCCAATAATAATTAACACAATTATGATTGTGTTGACTGTGTAATCCGCTTTATAATCTTCAAAACTATTATAAAACAATGAAAAGCCGGAATTGCAAAAAGCAGATACAGCATGAAATACGCCCAGATATGCTGCTTTTTTCAATGCGAATGAATCCGAAAAGCGAAGCGTTAACAGGATTGTCCCGATTGCTTCGAACATTATTGTCAGCAAAAAAGTCGTTTTTAAGAGGCTCGCCAGATTTTTAATCGGCTTTTGTGTCAATGTCTCCTGAATAACTTCCCGATGAAGAATGGAAAACTGTCCCATTACAAGAAAGATGAAAAACGTTGAGAGCGTCATAATCCCCAGCCCGCCGATCTGGATCATTACCAGGATGACTATTTGCCCGAAATGCGTAAACGCAGTCCCTGTATCCACGACAATGAGTCCTGTGACGCACGTCGCGGAAGTCGCTGTAAAGATTGCATCAGCCAGACTCAGTGGTTCACCGGTGCTCGAATAAGGCAATTTTAGCAGAAAAGTGCCGATAGCAATGATGCCTAAAAAACCGAGCAGCAGTGCCCGTGCGGGCGTTAAATTTATTTTCTTTATGAATAAAATAAAGCCTCCCTGCTAATCCGTTTTTTCCTGTGTCTGTTCTCTTTTAAACGTCTCGACGTCATTCTCCTTGCCAACGATTATTAAAATATCACCGTCTTCCAGTTTACTGTTCGATGACGGGATTTCACTTATACCTGTAATTGCCCCTAATCGTTTTTTAATTGCGATTATTGTGATACCGTAATTTGCGCGTATATCCAGTTCGCGAATCGTTTTATTTGAAAAGCTTTCCGGCAGCGGCACATAATCCACTTTGTATTCTTTCGGAAGCTCTACATGGCTGCGCCTCTTTTCATCACCGCTTTCGCGTACGACTTTCAGACCGAGCACTTCTTTCCTCAATATTTCACGGTTATATAATTCTAAAATATCGCGGCGCGAAATACTGCCGACCAGTTTAGTCGATCCATTACCTTTCACGACGGGCAGATGCTCAAATTCAACCCTGCTAAAAATATTCATGGACTCGGCAAGGTTATTCTGGATCGATACCATTCCCACAGGTCCTTCCATAAGGTCACGGGCAATCACCAGATTCTGCAAATTTTCATCGTGCAGCACGCTTTTAATAACATGCGTAGATAACACACCCAATAATTGCCTGTTTTTATCGATGACGTAATAGTAGGGCTCCTGATTCTTCATGAAGATCTTAATAATGTCATTGAAGGACGTGCTTTCCTGAATCACCGGAGCGTCGGGTTTCATCACATCCCCCACAGTAAAGGATTTCATGATAATTTCTTCCCTGCCCTGATTCAATGAAATACCGCGGCGCTTTAGCTTAAGTGTATAGATAGAATCATCATATAATTTCCGCGCCATTATGGTGCTGATAGTACATGCCACCATGAGTGCCAGAATGATTTTATAATCACCGGTCAATTCAAATAAAATCAAGATCGAAGTTATAGGTGCATGCGTGGCTCCTGCAACCACTGCACCCATTCCCACCATCGCGTAAGCACCGCTGTCCGCAGTGATAGATGGGAACAGATAGCCAACGAGGTCGCCGAAGGCGCTGCCTGTGACGGCTCCCAAAAACAGCGATGGCGCAAAAATGCCACCTGATCCGCCTGAACCCAGCGTTATACTTGTGGCAAATAGTTTCAGAAATATAAGAACAAAAGCAGCGTACCATAACATATTGCCGGACAGTGCCAGGTCAATGGCTTCATAGCCGACGCCGTAAACATATGGAAAAAAGATGATCATCAAACCGATAACAGCACCGCCGATGGGAGTTTTCAAGTATTCGGGGATCTTTATGCTGTCGAAAAAATCCTCGAATTTATAAACCATTCGGGAAAAACCAACTGCAACTCCACCGGTGATGATACCCAGGATCACGTACAAAAGGATTTCCCATACACTGACCAGCGAATATTCGGGGACAATGAACGCCGGATAGTCTCCCAGGAAGGCTCTGGAAACTGCTGTCGCCAAAACAGATGAGATAATGATTGGGCTGAAGCTGAGAAGTGCAAAATTACCGAGGATAACCTCGAGTGCGAAAAAAGCGCCGGCAATTGGTGCGTTGAACGTTGCGGCAATTCCTGCAGCAGCGCCGCAGCCAACAAGCACCTTCAATCTTTCCGGCGATACTTTAATCCACTGTCCAATTGTCGAGCCGATTGCCGAACCGATCTGAACAATCGGTCCCTCCCGTCCTACCGAACCACCTGTTCCAATGGTTATAGCCGATGCTAGCGATTTAACGACAACTACCCGCGGTCTGATAACGCCATTTTTCAGTGCCACGTCCTGCATCACTTCCGGCACACCATGTCCCTTTGCCTCGCGCGCGAAAAAATAAACCATCGGACCCACAATCGCACCTCCGATGACCGGTATGATCAGCTTTATGTACCATGGCAGCTCCTTTAGCGCATGAACAACACCTTCTTTGCTTCCGATTGCCAGATCCTGGAAAAAACCGATTAGCATGCGGAACCCGACAGCACCGAATCCAGCCAATATTCCGACGATACTGGCGATGATAATAATGTATGTCGTTTGACTGACTTTAGTATAAATTAGAAATGCGCGTATTTTCTTTTTAATATACAGATTTAAACTTCGTTTTAGATTCATGATTCTCTAAGTATTAAAATAATTGTCCGATTGTGAAATAAATTTCCCCGGCTTTCTCACTGCTTTTTCGGTCAAGATTGACGCCGAAATCCAGTCTGGCAATTCCCAGCGGCGAATTATAACGCAGTCCGCAGCCTGTTCCATAGCGGATATCTTCGAAATTAAATCGCCTTGCATTTTGCCAGACATTCCCGGCATCCCAAAACAACGTTGCGCCCAGTTTTTTGTACAACGGAAACCGGATCTCGTAATTTGTGACTATCGTGAAATTTCCGCCAATCGGCTGATCGCCATCCCGTTTTGGTCCAACGCTACGACGGGAAAATCCCCGGATCGATCCGTCACCGCCAGCGTAAAACCGTTCGTTTAATGGAATAATCAAAGACTCGCCGAACCGATCCATCCAGCCGAAATAGAAGCGCTCGGCAAATACTACACGTGATTCAGGCGACACTTTTTGAAAGAAACGATTCTCACTGGTGAATTTTACAAATGAATGAGCGCCTTTCAAAAATCCGCCAGCAAACTCAATTTTCTGTTCCATAAATGAACCAGAGGAT
>WJJN01000666.1 GCA_014729735.1 Candidatus Zhuqueibacterota bacterium | reverse complement strand
TTTTCGATCAAATACCGGTGGAAAAAATTGCCGAATCCACAGAGAAAATTCGCGAAGTTGTGAGTGATAAACTTCAGGATATCTCTGATAAGATATTAAAAAATGAAGCTCTGAGCGATGATGATCAAAAGAATCTATTGCAAACGATAAAAGACGTATTGAACCTAGATCAAGACGATGAAGCCGATGAAGACGCTTGAATCTCTTAAACGAAAACTCGAAAGCGCTGAAGATTTACAATCCGTTGTAAAAACCATGAAATCGCTGGCGGCTGTAAGTATTCGTCAGTATGAAGAAGCCGTTACCTCTCTGGAAGAATACAACAATGCAATCGATCTGGGCTTCGAAATATTAATGAAAAATCAGACAGGCTTCATGCCGCATTTGCGTACGGAATCCGGATCGTCCTTAGGCGCAATTGTATTTGGTTCGGAACAAGGTATGTGCGGGCAGTTCAATGAACAGATAGCTGAATTCGCTTCAAAAAAAATAAAGATACTACAGCAAGATCCCGATAAAAGATTCATTCTAACTCTGGGTCCTCGAGTAAGTCCGCTGCTGGAAGATGAAGGTTTGTCAGTACAGGAAAATTTTTCATTTCCCGGATCTGTTGAAGAAATCACCTGGAGCGTGCAGCAATTGCTGCTGCGAATAGAAGCGTGGCGCTTTGAAAAGAACATCGAACGAGTTACTATTTTCTATAATAAGAAAAAGTCCGGTTCTTCATATAAGCCCTATATGTGGTCCATTTTACCTTTAGATCAGGATTGGTTGAATCAGCTTCGCGAGAAAGAATGGAAAACAAATCAAATTCCATTCTTCTCGATGAAATGGGATGTGCTGTTGGCACATCTCGTTCGACAGTATTTCTTTCTGCACCTGTTCCGGGCTTTCGCCGAATCTCTGGCAAGCGAAAATGCCAGCAGACTTGCTGCAATGCAAGCGGCAGAAAAAAATATCGAAGAGAAACTGGGTACCATTAGAGTACAATACAATCAGCAAAGACAGAGTTCCATTACAAGCGAGCTCCTGGATATTGTGTCCGGTTTCGAAGCTTTGAAGAAACAGTAAATGAACAAAATTGTGGATAATGATGAGTTTTAAACTACCCCCAAATCTGAAAAATGATAAAAATGAAGTTCGAAAAATCGGTTATGAATTTGAATTCAGTGGCATCGAGCTGGAAAACGTTGCAAAGATTATCATACGATTGTTTGACGGCACGCATAAAGAAGTGAATCGTTTCAATCATATTGTGGAACAAACCCGGTTAGGCGATTTCAAGATCGAGATGGATGCCGCGCTTTTAAAAGATGCCACATATCTGTCTGCTTTAAGAAAAGTCGGAATCTCAATGGAAAATCATTCGTTTCAGGAATCACTTGAGGATTTGCTTGAAGATGTCGCATCGGTTTTAATTCCCTGCGAAATTGCAGCGCCACCGGTGCCGATAACAGAAATGGATTCTATAGAACAGTTACGTGGCGCCTTGCAACAAGAGCACATCGAGGGAACCAGAACATCTTTTGTCAATGCATTTGGATTACACATCAATATTGAAATACCGGAGCAGAACGTATCAACGATATTGAATTATTTACGTGCATTTTTCCTGCTTTATGACTGGATATTCAAGGAATCTGAAATTGACTTCTCTCGTC
Organism: Candidatus Zhuqueibacterota bacterium; assembly: GCA_014729735.1. Classification (GTDB taxonomy): domain Bacteria; phylum Zhuqueibacterota; class Zhuqueibacteria; order Thermofontimicrobiales; family Thiofontviventaceae; genus Mariaggregatimicrobium. Next base: position 954 of record WJJN01000666.1, on the reverse strand, counting down.
GAATTCCGCCATTTATCAACGAATTTCCGGCTGAATATATTGTTAAAGTATTGGATTCACAATATGATCCAGATTTGAAAACACTGGTTCAGGATTATTTCGATTTTAATCCCACAAGGAACCGAGCGCTGGACATGTTTCCGATTTTCGCTTCTATGGATAAACGAATATTCAATTCGGTTATTAATGATGATAAAACCAGTCCGCGACCAGCATTTCATTACAGGCTGCCCAATTGTCTGATCGATGAGGCAAACTGGAGGATTGCCAGAGAATGGAATTTGTGGGCTGAAGTGGAGTTTTTGGCAAACAAACACCATCAGATTAAGAAATTGAGCGAAAAATACCTTGAAATGTGGAATACAACAATTATTAATTTTAAGAACAAATGGTATCAAATTCTAAAAAACTGGAAACAATCAGGAGGCGTTATCGACCGGTGATCGCCGTAACCGGACCCGATAAAGGCGGAGACATAGCGTGGGTGTTTATAAACATTGCTGTGAGAATGGCAGGCGGAAAACCGGTCAGGATAACTCCATCAAAAACACCGAAACTAAAAGAGATTCACGGACTCATTATCAGCGGCGGTTCGGATGTCGATCCGCGCTTGTATGGCGAGCGGGAAGAAGAAATTATTCCTGATATCAAACATGAGAAAAAAACAATAAAAGGAATAGCGCGCTTTTTCGTTTCATTGCTCTTTTTTCCGATATTATATTTATTGAGAAAATTGTTCAGTCTCAAATCCGTGGAGATCCTCGATACCAGAAGAGATAAACTGGAATTCAAATTCATTGAATACGCGGTATCGAAAAATTTACCCATTCTCGGTATATGCAGGGGCGCACAGTTGATCAATGTATTTTTCGGAGGATCGCTCTATCAGGATATATCCAGTTTTTACGCGGAGTCGCCGCAAATTCGAAGTATTTTACCAAAGAAAAAAATAAG
>WJJN01000096.1 GCA_014729735.1 Candidatus Zhuqueibacterota bacterium | reverse complement strand
CGCATTTGGGACATGGATACATAGATGGCATTAGTTGTTCCTCTCATGTATTGTTACGTTTATATATAAAATATAACTAAAACAATCAAGTTATTTTTTCGCAACAATTTCAACCAAAGGTTATTTCATGAAAAAGATGATAAAATTTCGAAGCCAGGGGAATGCGAAACTCCTGAGATCAGGGAAGTTCCACTGTAAAATAAACTCCATTGGATATTGCAGAAATTTTAAAGCGATTCAAACACGCGGGAATTAGAAATGATTGACCTTTATAAAACTGCTGATGCCGAACCTGACCGTCCTTTTGCCACTGAACCAATAGCTCGCCATCGGTGATCAGATAAACACTGGGTCTATTAACATTTTCATGGTTGTATTCATAATTTTTTGGGAACGTGCAGCGAGTCAGCCGGAATTCAGGGACACCCGCCTCATAAATAAATTTCTGTTGCCGGACATCGGGCTTAAATATCTTAACTTGTGACGGATCGTAACGCAAAATATTGAGCAGGGTTTTTACATCCTTGAATTTCGGCGTTAGTCCTGCGCGGACAACATTATCGGAATTTGCCATACATTCCACGATATTGCCTTTTAAATAAGCATGCGGAATGCCGGCAGATAAAAACAATCCTTCTCCAGTTTTCAAGTGGATCATTTTCAAGATGAAAATCGAGAATAATCCAACATCTGTTCCGTATTTTTCTTTTAATTTTAGAAAGAACCTCTCCCCCTCCGTCAATTTTACCGTTGAATTTAGCAGGCGTTTTTCGAGGCTTGTCAATGCTCGTGCAAGCTCTCGTTCGTGCGTGATCGAGTTGCTCATCAACTTAGTGTAGATGTTTTTGATAATGCTGCTCTCACCGGATATATTAATGTTATGAGAATTATTCAAAACCTCCAAAGATTCCTGCCCCAAATAATCCACGAGCTCCGGATAATCGATCATCACCTGTTTTAATTCCGCTACGGACTTGAAACCAACCAGCGCGGTCAGAGAATCCAGCGCCACGGCGACCTCGGGTTTATGATTATCATCCGGATAATGTTTGGGATCTTTCTGATGTAACTTCACTGCCTGAATTTTATTTGGATGCGCCTGAATGGAAAGCGCCTCTGCCGCTGAAAGCACCTTAAACAGAAACGGCAATTTGTTATCGAATTTCGCGGCGATTTCTGCACCCAAAATCTGTTTCGGATACTGCTCGATCATTCTATTCAGCGGAATATAAAAATCATCAATTCGTACTTCCGATGGTGCGCTTGGATGCGCACCAATCCACAATTCAGCATACGGTGTGTTCGGTTCTATTTTTTCATTGAGAAATTTCGGTATAAATGCCTTTTCGCCGGCAGTTCCCCAGGCGTAGTTTTGAATCTTGTTCTTCAGCGCATACGGGCGCGGCTCGAAATCATCCGGTTGTTTCGTCATTTATATGTTCCCTAATCATGAGTTGTACACTGAAATAGATGAGGCTGTATCAAAAGTCATTTTTGGGGTGTCATTCCTGCGAATGCAGGAATCCCCTAACTTTCTAATAATTAGGAGATTCCGTGACAAGCCCGGAATGACATTTCACAGAAAAATCAGACTTATGATACAACTCCGTCCTATTATGCAGCATCGTTGAATCAAAAATATTTTGTCAATGTATGGAGGCTCATTACAGCAATCCCCGTTTTATCGCCTCTTTTTTCACCGGTCCCCAGAAGCCGATGGGTCGAGACATCACATAATAGCTAACGAGATGATCCATATTTTCCGGCTTTGTCAGAAATGTAATCGGCAGATAAATCAGCGCATTCAGGACAATCAAAATCCAGAACTGCATATAATCCGGCAATTCAGGCAAAATTCCGAAATGCGGAAGTATCCAAACGACAAGCCAGCTCAAACCTAAATTTGCAATCCAGGAGCTGAGATAGCCCCAGGAATTGAAGCGCCACCAGATCACCTGTAATATGTTCGGCAGCCAAACGCCGGCTGCCATGATCCACAGGGCAAAGATCAACCACTGCGTTATTTCCTCGCCAATAATTGTGCCGAAAATAAAAGAGCCGATGAGCACCACAAACGTGGAAATCCTGCCGACGATAACCAGTTTTTGTTCGCTCGCCCGCGGATTAACATAGTGATGATAGAAATCACGGGTTGCATACATCGCCCCGAGATTCAATTGGGTGGAAACAGTGGACAGATGAATCGCCAGAATACCGGCGAACAGAAATCCCACCATACCGATTGGCAGATATTTGAAACCTACTATATACCAGCCCATCTCGTAATCGCGGCTGGAAGCAATTTCAGGGAACAGCACAAAAAATCCCATAATCGCGGCAGCCCAAATTGAATTTCGAACAAGCACCAGCCCCGTGCCCGCCCAGATGCTATATGAGGCATCACGAACCGTGCGTGCAGATTGGATTCGCTGAGCCTCGGCGTACCAATCGATATTCGTTCCCATACCAAAACCGCCTATTAGTGCAATGATCATCATCGTAACAAACCAGGCGATCGGAAACTGTCCCTTGAACATACCTGTAAAGCTGAACGGATTGATGCGCCAGACCTGACCATCCAGGTGATTTTCATCGATTATCTGCCACCCATACTGTCCCTCTACAGAATATTCAATCGTTACCATTTTTTTCGCTTTTCCCGCTGTCCAGATAATATTATAGTCTTTCCCTGAAAATACCGAATCCCTCCCGGTCGGGAACAGGATGTCGAGTTTTTCGGCAGGAGTATTTCCGGCGATCAGTGATTTTAAACGTGATTCATTTTGTTTGTAAATTTCTTCATCAAATCCCGACACAAAGGTGAACGGCTCTTGCGAAACAGCCAGTACATTTCCTGTCTCCGGATCGCTGAGCCGGATGTAACCTTCCGCGCCCGGTGGTACATCCTCCGGCACCTTCCATTCACAGGTGCTATTATATTTTTTTAATTTGGAGATAATTTGTTCGGGTCCGCCGGCAGCAATCACTCCCCATATCGAGACAATGACAATGATCATAAAAGCGATCACCCCCTGCTGAAAATCTGCCATCACAACGCCCCAATATCCGGCAAGCAACACATAAATCGCGCCAATGGTCGTAAAGATTACCAGCCCGACCCACAAATCCCAGCCGAACAATAAATTGCACAATTTGCCCATTGCAATACCAACCCAACCCAGAATGAACATATTCATGAACACCTGCCAACCGGCGACCCAGCCGCGCAGCATTTCCGCACCCAGTCCGCCAAAGCGCAAACTTTGCCATTCTGCCTGGCTATAGGCTAATGAACGGCGAAAAATTCGCGTGGACACGAACGCGCTAATAGCACACCAGGCAGCAAAGAATGCGTACCATAGTCCGGCAAATCCATATTTATAAACAACCCCTGCCACCCAGATCGGTGTATCTGTTGCGGTATGTGTTGCATATACGGAAGAGGCAGGCAGCCACCACGGCAATCCTCTTCCTGCGAGAAAGAAATCCGATTGCGATCGTTTTCCGAGACGATAGAATATCGCCCCGCAAATTACCATCAGTACGATAAATAAAATCAACCAAATCCAGTCCAACAGCGCAAAAGTAATCATTTATTCCCTCCGACAGAGTTTGATGTCATTGTTTTTTCATAAAATGCCGTATCAGCAGATAAGTAACGATGAAGGAAAATGTAAAGATAATTGCCGGAATAATGATTCCTAACCACGGGGAGCCGATTCGGGTGCTGGTGATCAATAATATATTTAAAATCATTTGTCCGATCCTTCTTTCTTTTGATTTGAATTAGCTTTGTTTCGTTTATAATAAATGTAAGCGAAAATCATCCCGATGAGAGATGCTGCATAGGCAATTGTCATTCCGATGACAACGGCGAAACCTTTGTTCATTTTGATGCCTCCCATTTTTGGATCTCTTCCAACTGTTCGAGATATGCCTTTTGTTTTTTCTCATATTCCGTGGAAATCATTTTTAATTTGGGATCAATTACCCAGTACATTAACAAAATAAGAACTATGCCTGCTGCAAGAATGATAAATCCGCTGGTTAACAGTAAAAAACTGAGTGCTGTTCCCACGACTAGCGCGATGTATGCAAATACTGAAAGCACGATTGCGATCCAGTCTTCTTTTCGCCATTCATCAGCCTCCCGCGGAGTCCACTGGCGTTTGATGAATCCCATATTCAACTCCCTTTTTTCTGAATTATCATTTGTTCGGCATCAATTTATGAATAAAATTTAAAATAGTCAATAGTAAAATTTCAGGTTATTTATGAAGACTTACGGCTATCCCGTTTGGTCAGAAAAGCCCTGAAGTAGGCAAATTGGAAGTCCCCCTTTGAAGGGGGATTTAGGGGGATGTTATCATAAGTAATTGAAATTACATAACATCCCCCCTGTCCCCCCTTCAAAGGGGGGAACTCAAGAATTCAAATAAATACTAAATTTGAAAATTGCTGAGTTAAGGGGATAACCGTAAT
>WJJN01000665.1 GCA_014729735.1 Candidatus Zhuqueibacterota bacterium | reverse complement strand
CCTGCGAACTTCGCTGCCGGCTTCAATATCCAGACTCTGATCCAACAGAATTACGCCGATCTCATCCGGGTCGAGATTGAATGCGACTCCCATTTGATTACCGGAAAATTTGAGCAATTCGTCCGAGCGCACACTCCGAAGTCCTTCAACCCGGGCAATTCCTTCTCCAACAGAAACCACAGTTCCAACCTCTTCTGTTCTGAAATCCGGATCAAAATCTTCCAGTGCTTTGTCGGTTGTTTTGAATGCTTCATCTAAAAGAGATGTCAACTGCTTCTTATCATATTCCATTTAAGCGCTCTTCTCTTTTTTCTTATTTGTTTCTGTTTTTTTCACCTCTTTTGATATCAGGTTTTGAAAACTTGCTTCCAGCGCATCGAGATAACTATCAATATTCCAGGCAACTTTTTTCCCATCAACCCTCATTTCAATTCCGCAAATCAACTTTTCCGATGTACGATATTCAACTTTCGCTTCATCGGAAATGTGTTCTTTAATCGCGGAATCGATCTTTTTTTGCAGATCATTATTTACTTCAAATGAAGTTGTGATTCCAACGTCATTATTCGATTTTTGAATCATCTCGTTCAATTCTTTCTTTTCATCTGAGCCGAGATTTTTAAGACGATCTGCAAAAATGGAGATAATCTGCTCCTCGATTCTTTTATCCGAAAGATCTTTCAATACGCGACGAGCCACAGAATAGACCTCTTCACCGGATCTGCGCCTCAAGTCCTTGAGAAATGATTCTTTTTCGTTTTCGATAGATCGGTGCCATATAGAACGCATCGAATCCACTTCGTTCCGGGCTTCCTGAATCAGTTCTTTTTTCTGTTGTTCGGATTCATTTTTCGCTTCTTCCATTAGCACTCGGCGTTTCTGTTCGAAGTCTTCATTTTTTTGTTGATATTGCTGTAACTCTTTATCCGCTTCATCTTTTTTCGACCGGGCTTCCTGTAGTCTGTCGGCAATTCGCTGTTCCCGTTCATCCATCACCTTAACGATTCGATCGAACAGAAACTTTTTCAGTAATGCCAGCAGGATCAGAAAATTAATTATCTGTGCCGCCAGTGTTATCCAATCTATGTTCATTAATTATCCTCCGGCTGTTTCGATAACATGATTCCAAAACGGATTCGCAAAAATCAAGATAATAGAAATCACGAAACAGTAAATCGCAGTCGACTCCACCATTGCTAATCCCACGAATAAAGTTCGGGTGATGGTGTTCGATTCATCTGGTTGCTGCGCAATTGCTCCCAGCGCACGTGCCAGAGCAATTGCCTCTCCAATCGCCGGTCCAATTGAACCGAGCCCGATTGTTATTCCCGCAGTCACAATGCTAATTTGAGCAATTATGTTAATACTTTCCATTCACTATTCCTCCTCAACATTATTTTCTTTACTTTGATAGGCACGCGTTGCCGAAGCAATATAGACAGTTGCCAGGACTGCAAAAATATATGCCTGTATTTGACCTATTAATAAGCCCAGTAACTCCATCACAATGGGCACAAATAACGGGGCGATGCTCAGCAATATAGCGACGATCATCGTCCCGCTCATGATATTACCGAATAAACGAACAGCCATCGCCAGGGTCCTGGAAAGTTCGCCGATGATGTTGAACGGCAGCATGAAGATGACCGGTTTTATGTAGTGTTTCAAATAATCTGTCAATCCTCTTTTTCGAATCCCAAAATATGGAACTGCGAAAAATACGCTGAGCGCAAGTCCTGCTGTCGTGTAAATAGAACCAGTCGGCGGTTGATACCCTGGAATAAACGCCATGAGATTGGATATGGAGATAAACAGAAACAATGTTCCGACGAATTCCAGGTAGTGATCCGGGTCCTGACGAGTAATGTCGCGAATTTGATTGCGCAAAATAGAAACGATCGACTCCAGTAAATTTTGCCAGCGGGAAATATCCGGCTCCACGGAAAGCTTACGCGTTATCATCCAGGAAACGCCTGTAATTAACGCCATAACGATCCATGTAAAAAAAATCGTTCCATTCAATGTAAAAGGACCGATAGTCAATATAACTATCGAATCCGGACTAATATTCATATTACTCTGCTCCGAATGATGTAAATGTCTTAACAATGAGCTCTAATTCACGCAATTCTGGCTCTTTTCGTTGATTTGGGGCAAAGACATGTCCCGCAATCACATAAACACGGTCATTTTCAGTGTCACGAAAGGCATAACTGAAAGCCGGACCACCGCTATATTCGGTATCGCTCTGCCATAGTCCCATTATATATGTTGCATTTCTGTTATTGAATTTTTTCTCAGTCGTGAAATAATAGTCATCTTGCAGATAAGCATTTTCATAATGTGAAAGCATCCAGTTTATTTTTTCGAGCGCCCAGCTTTCGCTGATATTCAGGCTTTTTTGCTCGTCCATCCAGTGAACGAAAATATTAATATCCGGTTCAAGCCTTTTGATCTGCACAAAATTCTCAATAGTATCCGCTTTTTCGATATGATATGCGGAAGGTATTTTCATTGTCCAGCCACACTTTTCTTTGAGTTCATTTTCCAAACTGCCCTGGGTGCGAAAGAACAATGTTTCTTTTAATCGTGCATTCCTATAATCATCGAAATATGTG
>WJJN01000664.1 GCA_014729735.1 Candidatus Zhuqueibacterota bacterium | reverse complement strand
TTATTATGTTAAATTAGATTAAACGTATTCGATAATAATGCAAGTAAAGAAAAAAGTTCATGAAGATTATGCAATTCGTTATCTTTTTTTCGATATTTTTTATTATATACGGACTGGTGAATTATTATATTTTCATCAGGGGCTGGCAGGCACTTCCGCAACATTCCAAAATGCGGATTCCGTATCTCGTTGTATTTTTGCTTATCAGCCTGTCGTTTATCGCGGGTAGAATAATCGAGCGTTTTTGGCTGGGCACTTTCAGTAAAACGGTTGTTTTTATCGGCGCTTTCTGGCTGGGTGCGATGCTCTATTTTTTCCTGATTGTTTTGATCTTAGACATTGCGCGCTTCGTAAACCATTTCCTGCCTTATATTCATCATCTCTCGGCTGATTATGCAAAAGTGAAACTGACCGGCTTCTATCTGGCAATCGGAACAGTTGCAGTGGTTTTAATTGCCGGACATTTCAATGCACTCTATCCCCGCGTACGTCAGTTTGATATTCACATACCCAAACAGAGTGATGTAAAACAATTAAAAGCAGTGGCAGCAACCGATATTCATCTCGGCACGATCATTGGCAGGGATCGCTTTTGCAGCATTGTGAACAAAATTAACGAGCTGGAACCTGATATTGTTCTGCTTGGCGGCGATATTGTGGATGAAGATTTAAAACCCGTCATCCAGGAAAATTTAGGCGATGCAGTCACTCAGATAAAAACAAAATACGGGATTTATGCGATTACAGGAAACCATGAGTACATCGGTGGGGTAGAGGCTGCGGTTAAATACATGGAAGATCACAATGTACGTGTTTTGCAGGATGAAGCATTGATATTGAACGAATCGATTTATCTTGTGGGCAGAGAAGATATAAGCATCGATCGCTTTACGGACAAGAAGCGAAAGTCACTGGCGGAGATAATGCAAAACGTCGATAAAAGCAGACCGGTGCTGCTTATGGATCATCAGCCGTTCAATTTGAATCAGGCGATTGAGAACGGTATCGATTTTCAACTTTCGGGACACACACATCACGGGCAGTTATTTCCGCTGAATTTGGTCACGAAGGCAATTTATGAAATTAGTTGGGGCTACAGGAAGATTCAAAACACGCAATTTTATGTGTCTTGCGGTGTGGGAACATGGGGACCTCCGATGCGAATCGGTAATCGCCCGGAGTTAGTCGTATTCAATTTTTCATTTGAATAGCATTAATTCAGCCTTCCGACCAGGCTCAGGAATTTCAGTTTCCAGACCATGGAAATCGCCTCGCGCACGATTTTTTTATTCATTTTCGATGTCCCGGCGATTCTGTCCGTAAAAACAATCGGGATTTCATGAATTCGAAATCCCAGTTTCCAGGCTTTGAAATTCATCTCGATCTGGAACGAATAACCGTCCGAGCTGATTTTATCAAAATCGATTTTTTCCAATACTTCGCGACGAAAGCATTTATAGCCGCCGGTGCAGTCTTTGATCGGGAGTCCGGTAATGATAGACGTGTATTTGTTCGCGCCGAGGCTCAATATCAACCGGGAGAGAGGCCAATTGATGACATTCACGCCAACGATGTATCGTGACCCGATGACAAGATCATATTCTTCCATTTTGGCGAGGAAATTTGGTATTTCATCCGGATCGTGAGAGAAATCCGCATCCATTTCAAAAATATAATCATACCCGTGTTGAATGGCGTATTTGAAACCGGTGACGTATGCTGTGCCGAGTCCCTGCTTTCCGGGGCGTTTTAATAAGTAAACATTCGGTTCATGCTGCGCAATCCCCTCGACAATTTCAGCCGTGCCGTCGGGAGAGTTATCATCCACAACGAGTATATCCAGATTCTTGATTCCCTGAAACAGAATGCGGTCTATCAGCTTTTCAATATTTTCCGATTCATTGAATGTCGGTATGACTATAAGGCTCCGTTTCAAAATAATTTCCTCACTCCATTTGTAATGTGTACTATCCTTAAAGAATACACTTCATTCAACACCTTTTGCGCGCGAGAGTTTCTTTTTCTATTCGTTTTATTTTCGATATTGTTTTTTCATTGTTTTCAGGCTCTGTTCATTTGTGGGCATTTCAAGATTTAGTTCTTCTTTCAGTTTGTCAAGAATGAAGCCCGATTTCAGAGGTCTGGGAGCCTGCTGGTTCAAGTCTGCTGTTTTGATCGGGGTAATTAAATTTTTATCCAGCTTGAAAATGTCTGCAATTTGTATTGCGAATGTATAACGGTCCACAAGCTCGCTGCCACTCACGTGAAAAATATCCCATTTTTCTCTTTCAATGATTTGTTTGATCGCAAAAGCCAAATCATCTGCCAGTGTTGGATTGCCGAATTGATCATCGACGATGGTGACTTTTTCTTTATCGCGCAACTTATCGATGAGCCAGGTGACAAAATTCGGGCGGACATTTACCGCTGCGCCATACAAAACCATGGTCCGGGCGATTGCAAATTCAAGATCACAGCGGAGGAGCTCGTTCTCACTGGCAAGCTTGGATTTGCCGTAATATCCAAGGGGTTTTGGAGTATCGTCTTCTTTGTAGGGTCCGTTCTCGCCATCAAAAATGTAATCTGTGGAGATATGGACAATTTTAGCATTGATTTTCGATGCCACGTAAATGAGATTCGATACGCCCTCGACATTGATTTTCCAACAATCTTCTTTATTTGTTTCGCTTGCATCGACATTCGTATAAGCTGCGGTATTAATTATGTATTTTGGAAAAAATGGAAGGACAACTTTTCTTAACGCTGTCCGTTGTGTAATATCCGATTTTTGATAAACATATTTTGAATTTTTTGTAAACGAATTATCATGAATATCGATACCCAACACTTCGTAATCCGGAGAAAACAGGCTCACGCATTTTTGCCCTAAGAGACCGTTCGCTCCGGTGATTAGCACTTTTTCCATAGTTGTTCCTCATCGATGTAAAATATTTGTTATCTTTTTAATATCTTCAGTTCCGGAAATACTGCTATTAAATCCGGCAACCAGATTCGCATGTTTTGCTGCACTAAACGTATTTTTATGTTTTAAATAATCGACGATAAATCCTCCTGCAAAGGCATCGCCGCAACCGGTGACATCGATTGCATCGAATTTGCCTGCTTCTATTTCTTCAAATTTCATGTATTTATTCGAATCTGCATAAAACAAATAAGAGCCGTTCGAGCCGCGGGTAATATTGACTATTTTCACACCGTGACCGATAATTTCACCTGCCAGTGTGCGGAAGCTCCCGCCATCGCTCAGAATACGTGCCTCATCATCGTTCATTTGAACGATATTTATTCCTTTGAGCCATTTCTGCCAGTTTTCAGGCTTCTGTTTGAACCGCCTGCCGTTTTCATCGATTCCCAGGCACAGACTGTGATAATCCATGTATGAGATGGCTTGCAGTTGTGTGGCAATCCGGTTCAATGTCTCTGCAGGTAATTCGAAGCCGGTAATGAAATTCATAAGTATGGCATCGAAATGATTCAATGATGCCACCTGTTCAAACTCGATTGGTGGAAGTTTGTTCTGAAAAATTTCTTCCCGGTTTTCCCTGCTTGAATACCGCAGACGTACTCGTGAATTTTGATGGTTCGTGATATTTATTCCATCTGATTTTACATTTTCAAAAGAACGAATCAACTGCAAAATTCGATCCGCAGCATCTTTGCCAACGTTTGCTACAGGGTAAATTTCATCTGATTCAGTTAACAGATTTGCCAGAATAGAAATCGTATATGTAATGCCGCCGAGACTTTTCACAGGCGGACCATTGAATGGAATTATATCATCAATAACAAATGTTCCCAGTACGGCAATTTTCATAAAAAATCATGCTACGAGTGATATGGATAGAACAGGTAGAATAACAGTGATAATATACTGAGTATCCACATGCCGAAATGAATTGTTTTAATTTTACCGGTCAGGATTTGAAACAGAACATACAAAATAAATCCTGCGGTCATTCCGATCCCGATGTTAAAAGTGAAGCTCATTAAAATAATGGTCGCGAATGCCGGGATCAGTTCTGAATAATCAGAGAAATTCAAATTTTTAACTGGCGCGATCATCATCATTCCAACCACAATCAGTGCAGGTCCGTATGCATACGCCGGCACAGAAGTCAAAAACGGTGCCAGGAACAATGCCAGCAAAAACAGAAATGCGGTGACGACTGATGTAAATCCGGTTTTACCTCCCGATTCGATACCCGCGGCGGATTCGATATAGGTCCCGCTGGTGGTCGTTCCGAGAAGAGAGCCGAGTACGGTTGTCAGGGCATCGGCGAGCATCGGTTTCTCGATTTCCGGCAGATTGCCGTCCTCATCCAGCAGACCGGCGCGTGCTGAGACACCGATCAGTGTTCCCATAGTATCGACGAAATCCATGACAAAAACGGTGATAATCACAGATATAAAGCCCCAGGTGAATGCGCCTGCAATATCCAGTTTGAAAAGAATCGGACGGATATCAGGCGGCATACTTATCCATTGTTCCGGCAATGGATTTAAACGAAAAATATACGAGAGGAAGGTGATCGCCAGAATACCGATGAGAATAGCACCGTTGACACGTTTTAACAGCAGAAAACCGATCACTAAAAATCCCAGCATTGCCAGCAGAACGGTTGGATCGGAAAAAGTACCGATTTGAACGGGAGCACCGGGCGTACCGATAGTGATGATCCCGGTCTCGTTCAGACCGATGAATGTTAAAAATAATCCGATGCCGACAGCGAAACTGTGTTTTAGTGACTCAGGAATTGCCTGTGCCAGCCAGGAACGAATGCGGAAGATCGTGAGCAGTGTAAATAAAACACCGCCGATAAAAATTGCACCGATTGCCGTTTGCCATGAATATCCGAGCCCTTTCACAACGGTGAACGCGATAAACGCATTTTCTCCCATGTATGGCGCGATTGCAAACGGGCGATTGGCATACAGTCCCATGACGATGGTGCCGAAAAACGCGGAAATAATCGTCGCGACCATCGTAGGTCCCTTGGGAATACCTGCAGCTTCAAGTATTGCCGGATTTACGATGATGATATAAGACATCGTTACGAATGTGGTAATGCCGGCAATTATTTCCTGTTTATAACTGGTGTTGAATGAATCAAACCTGAAATAATTTTGCATTTCTGATTCCTCAACTCTCAGATTCTTGTTGACTCTTTTGCTTTTTTATCTCTTCCCGGGTTTTAAAAGTACGTAGAATGATTTCCGCCTGCCTCAAATACATCCGTTTGGGTCGTTTAAGCCGCGGCGAGAAAATGGCAAAATCGAGCATGTAAATGCGTTTTGACTTCTCATCATAAAAGGTATAATTACGAAAAGGTCCGCCTGCCTGTTTTTCATCATTTCGCCACAAGCCAATAATCTTAAATGCCCGGCGACCGAGAAAATCCACTTCTTCGATTTCCGGTTCGATATATTTTTGCTCGATGATATCTCCTTCGTAAAACTTCCTGCCAAGCTCGTTGCGTTTCTCAATGACCCATTCCTCGGAAAGGATCGATGGATCTTCATCCTCCAGCCAGTACACAAATAGCCAGCGCTCGGGAAGCATTCGGCGTAGCATCACGAAGTTGCTGTCCGGCTTTTCAATGAAAATCTGGTAATCTTTCGGTACCTTGAAAGTCCAGCCGTAATCCTTCAATAAATACTTTTCGATTTCTAATTCACGTCCCGGACGATACAATTGATCTTTCTTGGCTTCATTCCAGTAGTTATCGAATAAATTGAAGATATA
>WJJN01000663.1 GCA_014729735.1 Candidatus Zhuqueibacterota bacterium | reverse complement strand
TGGTCGCCGGACGGGAAAACCATTGCCTTTGATGTATTTGAAGAAGGTGCGATTTATTTAATTGAGATTTCCAAATAAAGGAGAAGATAATGAAATTTTTAATAAAGGCATTTGCCATATCATTGATTATTTTGAATCCCGGGCTGGCTCAGGTCACCGGATTGGAAGGATGGGATATTGTTCTCGATCCGGGGCACAGTCGGACTGAAAACATGGGCATATACAACCATTCGGAAGCAGAACGAAATCTACGTGTCGCATGGGCATTGCGAGATTACTTACTAAACACAACAGACATTGATACAGTTTACCTGACACGAACGAATGACCAACAAATCGTATCGTTGTCACAGCGAACGGACTACGCCAACCGAATCGGCGCGTCATGGTATCACTCCATTCACAGCGACGCCGAACCACCACCTCGAAATAGTACATTATTACTGTGGGGTCAACACTACAATGGGCAGGAGAAGAATCCTCCGGGGGGACAGGCACTGTCTGATATAATGGTTGATTTACTTACACGCGGAATGCGCATTGATACCCGCGGTTCCATTGGTGATTGCAGCTTTTACACATGGTCGGATTTTTGCAAAAATTCCGGGGGACCCTACTTGCATGTAAATCGAACAACAACCATGCCCTCGGAATTAAGTGAAGCCGGCTCTCATACAAATCCCACGCAAAACCAGCGTTTCATGAATGCCGAATTCAAAAAAATGGAGGCAAAAACATTTTACTGGTCAATCTTAAAACTCCACGGCATTGAACGCCCGTATGTGGGGACGTGTATGGGTATTATCCGCGATGAGGAAACCGGCGTTCCTGTCAACGGCGCAATCGTAAAACTGGATGGACAGACATACATCACGGATACGTACGAATCGTTGTTCCATAAATATTCAAACGATGCCAATCAACTGCACAACGGATTTTATTTCCTCGAAGATTTAGCCCATGATACGCTGACAATGACCGTCGATGCAAAAGGATATCGCAGTGATACATTGCAGGTGGCGATTGTCGATACTTTCTTCACATTCGCCGACGTGGAGCTGGTACCCAATGCCGCTCCTTATGTCATTGCAACAACTCCGATCGAGGGAGACACAACAGTCCGCCCCGACGATTATCTGATATTCGACTTCAGCAGGCGGATGGATAAAACATCTGTGGAGGATAATTTTTCGATAGCACCATACACAACAGGTAAATTTTTCTGGACCAATGAAAATGCGAAAATGCTATTTAAACCGGATAGCCTCAGCTATTTAACGGAATATACGGTTACCATTGGCAGTGGTGCGAAAGATTTATATGAACATTTTTTTGACGGAAACGGTGATGGTACTCCAGGGGATCCATTTGAATTGCACTTCCGCACTGGCCCCAGGGATATTACCGCACCGGAGATTGTTTCAATTTTTCCGCCACAAAATGGCAGTGATATTGATTTGCAGCCAATCATCCGCATTCAATATGATGAAGAATTAGACGCCAGTTCAATCAATCCAGATGAATTGGTTACGCTGGAACGATTTAAGGACAGAACGGCTGTTCCGGGAATTCTCGAACATTATGTGGTGAATGATACCAGTATTTTGTGCTATTTCCCCGCAGAGAAACTATTTTTCGATGAAGTGTATATTACACGTATTGCATCCGGATTGCGGGATATCACCGGAAATGAAACTGATCAGTTTGCGGCGTATAGTTTCAGCACCGCGGAATATGATTATGCCATCACCACAATCGATAATTTCGATAGTAATGCTGAAGCAAACTGGTGGGCACCTCAGCAAAGTGGTAGTACCACCGGAATACTCACCGAACAAACCGGTCGGAAAGCAATCGGAAGTCGTGTCAACCATATCACGAACAGTAGCACTGCCATTGAATTAAGTTACGGCTGGGACGTGAATGCCCCGTCGCATCTTATTCGTTTGTACGCCGGAGGCAGCGCACCGCGCGGAGTTACCTTTAATAGCGAATATATGATGCAGCTATACGTATTCGGCGACGGAAGCGGCAATCTGATCCGATTCTGTGTTGATGATAAATATCCGGTCGCTGCCGCTTCAAATCATGAAGTCAGCCCATGGATTGCTCTTGACTGGATTGGCTGGAAATTGATTTCCTGGGACATGTCACCTGGCGAAACAGGTACCTGGCTCGGCGATGGCACGCTGGATGGAACACTGCGATTTGACAGCATTCAATTGACTTATAATCCGGACAGCCCGATCTCCGGCACGATTTACCTCGACGATCTGCGGGTTGTAAAGAAGAAATATGTCGACGTGGCAGACAAAAATGATATACCGCTGCCAGCGACAACTGACTTGCGTCAGAATTATCCGAATCCATTTAATCCACAAACAACAATTCAATATGATCTTCCGGCAGGGAGTCATCATGTGCGGCTTGTGATTTACGATATGCTCGGAAAACAGGTACGAACGCTGGTCGATGGAAATCAAAGCGGCGGGTCGCATTCTATTTTATGGAATGGCAGAGATGATAACGGACAGCAGGTGGCAAGTGGCATTTACGTTTATAAACTCTCTGCGGGAAAACAGTCGTATACAAAGCAGATGACGCTGGTTCGATAATTATCGTACGATTTTTTGACTTAGATTTAATCTGATC
>WJJN01000662.1 GCA_014729735.1 Candidatus Zhuqueibacterota bacterium | reverse complement strand
GTTCGGAGTTGGATATCTCCAGGCACGGCTGGTATCGATACTTTTTGGGTTGGGGATCACACTTTTAATTATCGCGCTCGTCAGAAAAAACTTTTCTGACAGCGCAGCTCTCGTCGCAGGAATTTTGATCGCTTTCAACTACTATTTTATAATGATCAGTCGAACTGCTGTTATCGAAATTCCTGCGATTTTTTTTATGCTGCTCGCCGTCTTTTTGTTGAACAGATCGTCTCAGCATCGTGGATATTTATTTACCGCCGGTGTAACCGCATTTGTAGCGATCATCACCAAGCTCTATGCATTTTTTCTCCTTCCCGTGATCATTCTGTTTTTCATGATCCGCAAACGTTATAAAGATTTGTTGATTTGTCTGTCAGGTATTTTCACAGCCGCAATCGTCTACTCCTTCTTGTGGTGTATGATGACAGATTTGCACACCTTTGAGGACGTAATCCGCCTCAATTTCAATATCGGCAAAATGGAAATTATGCGAGACAACGGGACATTGGTTGCGGTAACATCAGAACACATACAACAATCAATCAAGCCAGAATTTTTTTTCAAAATTCTTCGAAGTATCAGCGGACGATTTATTTATATCCATCATCTATTTATCATTGCTCCGGGGATTTTCATACTATGTTCCCTGTACTTCATGCAGTTTGCACTTAAAAAGAATAGTCACCCTATAGCGAATCTCGAATTATTAGCCATCGGATGGATCCTGTTCGGCGGCGGCATTTTAAGTATTGCCAGATATACCAGCTTTCACCATTTAATGATTCTCCTGCCTCCAATGGTAATCCTTTCTGCGAGTCTCATAACACGCGTTTTTGAAAAATTGACATTTCATCAAGCGTCTGTCACAGCAAATTCAGGATTGAATTCCAAATCAATCATATTTCTAAAACGGTTCCTGGCACCGAGCTTTTTATTCATTCTACTGCATCAAATTTTATATACGGCTCTCATGGTTGGTTTTCAGCAATTTATCGAAAATACACCCATCGTGAACCCGGCAGAGCAATTTAACGCGTTCGCATTTTTATGGTTCATCTTCAAAAATGAAGGCTTTAATATGTTGCCCCTGCTTCCCCGAATTAATGCATATGAATTCTGGAGAAGCATTGCTGCGTGCATCGCTTGCGCCGGATCGATTTTAATATTTATTTTTCTGAAGAATAGATTATCCACTATCCGGCTGCTGCGGGCGCTTTGCGTTGCCGGGTTTATGATCTTTATGATACTAAATCTCTGGCGCTACGTCGATTGGTATCGCTTTCCGGAATACTCGCAATTCAAAGCGTCGCGTAATCTGGGTAAGATTTTAGATGGTTCGGAACTTATTATAGGAGGGCAATTTTTAGGATTGGAAAATAGAGTCCATTTTGCTCATCATCATGAACCCGGAGAATTATATGAAGAAAAAGCAGAGTATCTGATCGAACTGGTCTATCATCCATTAAAAGGACCACTCCTTCCGCAAAATCTACCTAACCGAAATACGGACAAACTATTTGTAACCGATTTTATCGTACAGGATCATATCTATCATTTATATCGTCTATCTGTACCGGATTGATTCCTCCTGCAAAATATAATACTTGATTTCTACAATTATTTTGATTAATTTTTTGACATGATCGAACGATAACGAACATACTATAATAAATGATTCCTGCATAATGAAATTAATACTGACGATTATCTTAATTTCTGTGATCGCTATTATTGGCGCTGAATTTACTTTTATACGCAGGCGGATTCCGCTGGGCACACGTCATATTTTACTGACTGGTACTGAATTCATTTTTATCGGTTTCTTATTAGGTCCAACCTTCCTGAATGTCCTGGATCAAATGACGATCAGTTCTCTCCATCCGCTGCTCAGTTTTGGGCTCGGCTGGATTGGTTTTCTGTTTGGACTCCAATTTGATTTTTCGAAAATAAAAAACTTGCCGCATAACTATTTTTCGATTACATTATTGCAGGCAATCGTGACTGTATCATTTATTTTTATCACATTTTTTTTGATCTTTAAAAACTTATTCAATCAAAGCGGCAAAGAAGCATTTATTTACGCATTGACACTTGCTTCTGCCGGTGCATGCACCGGGCAGGCATCTATGGCAATTGTTCATCGCGATTACAAGATACCGTCACGCGGTGTGATGAACCTGTATCGCTATATCGCCGGCGTAGACGCACTGGTCAGCATTTTCATATTCGGGCTGGTGTTGTGTTATAGCCAAGCAAATACAGACTATACCACATCATTAAATCATCCGGAAGCCCTGATGTGGTTCGGTTTATCTATTATCCTGGGATTAACCATGGGCATCATCTTTCATTTGTTGACTTATGTGCGATTAAAACAGGACGAGTTGCTGTTGATCATCATCGGCGTGGTCACTTTTTCCGCAGGCGTTGCGCTCTATCTACGGCTTTCTCCCCTGTTAATCAATTTTTTTATGGGATTGTTTATTGCCAACAGCACACATCGGAATGTCCGAATTTTTGAAATCATGATCCGTGCCGAAAAATCAATTTATATATTACTGGTTTTGTTGGCTGGCGCACAGTGGCATCCAATGTCACTGTGGTCTGCACTGCTGGTCGCGGTTTTTATTATTTCACGGGGTCTTGGAAAACTAAGTGGAGGTTACCTCGGTGCGAAATTATTTCCCACCGGATTTAATGTTCCGTCGCATTTTGGATTGGGCTTATTATCTCAGGGTGGTATTGCAATTGCGATCATAATTAATTTTCAGCAAATACAGCAACAGTTTCCGGTGAATACAATTCTGACGATTATTATATTCGGGGCATTGATTAACGAATTGATAAGCCCATCCTTTGTACTCAAAATAGTGAGGAAAAAATAATGCCCCGGATTATAGGATTAGCACTGCTGATCGGATTTTCGTTCGTGCTAATTAAACATACGGATTTTGATTATACGACTGCCGAAAGCTCGACAATCGCTCTTGGTTTTCTGATATCCTGTGCTTATCTATTTGGTCAATTCGTAGAAAGGTTACGGCTTCCCAAAATTACAGGCTATTTACTGACCGGATTGCTTTTCGGACCTTATCTGCTGAAATTTATCTCGAAACAAACATTAGCAGATCTGGATTTTATCAACCATATGGCGCTTGCG
>WJJN01000010.1 GCA_014729735.1 Candidatus Zhuqueibacterota bacterium | reverse complement strand
GTGTTAATTCGTAGCTGTCCTTTTTGATCAAATTTAATATATAGGCGATCGCCCGGTTAAAATATGCCTCTGCATAATAATTATTTCTAGTAATCGCTTTATCGAACATTTCCACAGCAGCTTTACAGGCACCCGTTTTCAAATATACTTTACCGAGATTGTTGTAATAGTCCACATAATCCGGATTGAGGCGAATTGCCTTCTCAAATGCTTTGATGGAATGATCGAATTTTCCCATAGCCAGCAGTGCTTTTCCCATATTATTGAAAGTCTGGGATTCTTTCGGCGCTTCTTCAATTGCCTTCAGGTATTCTTCCACCGCCTCTGCATGAAGATTATTACTATGAAATATCACTCCCAGCATATTCAACAATTCAGGATTCCCTTCCTTCTTAAGTCGCTGAGACAGATTGAAGAACAGCTCGATTTCTTTTTTTCTGTCTTCATGAAATTTCTTTATCCTTGCCAACAAATCGGTCTCGTTTTTATCAGTGTACTCAATTTCCTTTGAATTGATAAATCCCCCATTTTTGAAAAGAGAACAGACAATTTTGTTTAACCTGCCGTTGTTAGAAGTCCTGAGTTGATACTCTTTGTTTTTAAAATGAAGTACAGAATTTATGCTAAAATTTTGCATAAGATAAAATCTCCAATAATTTGAAGATGATGTTACTCATTTCAGGCAGAAGATATTTCAGCCTGTTTGTACCTCCCAGTTTCTGTACGCGTCTGGATCATCGAAAACCTTTCATAGAAAATGGGTCATAATCGAATGTCGTATCTTTTTCAATTTTAGGGATTGTCCCAAGGACAGGCAAATGAAGATATCGTTCCACCTCTTCTACATTTTTGAAGGAACGGTCTATGTATTCCAGCCCGTAAATCAAACCAATGCCAATGGCAATTCCTAATGCAGCAGCCATCAGCATTATTTTCATACGATTCGGTTTAATAGGATGCAACGGTTTAAGTGCCGGCTGAATCACTTTGAATTTGAATTCAGCGGCTGTTCGCTGCAGTGCTTCCTCAATTTCCGAACCACGCGCCTGTTGCAGCAACGTCTGGTATATCTCTCTGTTCGACTCGACTTCCCGCTGGAGACGACTTAACTGCATTTCTTTGGACGGACCTTCGGCGATTTTTCTCCGATATGTTTTAACCAAATTGCTGAACACATTTTTTTTGCGGTTCAAAAATTTAATGTTGATCTCTGCAATTTCCTTTTCCACAACCGCATCGACATATTCGCTTGTTCCGGTCGCAGAATGCGCCCTGACAAGAGACTCTATTTCATTGCGAATTTCGATTTGCAGCCGGTCAATTTCGGAATTCAATTTTAATACGTTCACGTCTTCCCAACTGTATTTCAACATCAGCTCGGATAATTTAGTGACCGAACTAAGCAGATTATTTTCAAGATTATTTAATCGGGCTGATCTGAATGAATGGTTATTGGCAGACATTCTGCTTAATTTGTTTCGCAAAAATTTCAGTCGATCTCTTGCTTCTCGCAGTTCAAAATCCGTGGCTGTCAGACTTTTATTTACCTCATCGAGATTGTTGGAGATAAATGTCTGACTGTCAAAATCATCGCGCAACATATCTTCTTTGAAGCGGCGCAGCTTTTCTTCAGATTCTTCCAGTTTGTTTTTATAAATCGTCAACTGCTCGGAGCTGAATTGCAGCGCCCCGCGAATGCCACCCACTTCCCGGCGCAGGGATTCATCGATAAAAATCTGCGTTAACGTATGCGCCAGATTGTACGCCATATCCGGTGTGTTACCTGTGGCTGTTATCCGGACGAAATCCGAGCCGAGTTGGCTGATCGTGAGATGTTCCTGTAGCCGTTCGATCCAAAATAATTCAATTATTTCATTAACACTTAAGCCGGGGTATGCCGATTTATTCTCTTCGGCAATATTCCGTAGTTTCGGATCTTTATACAAATCCAATGTTTCGATCAGGCGTTTCAGGTAATTATGGCTCGTAATCAGGCGTCGTAAATTATTCAGCCGTTCCTGCGCTGTAACTCCCGGAACCAGATTTTGCATCTGACGCGATAACAATTGACCCTGACTGATCTGAACAACAGTATATGATTGATAAAGCGGATTTGCGACAAAACAATAAATTATGCCGAGAATTATTGTCACTGCAAACGGGATGATAAAATAATATTTTCTTCTCAAAAAGAGTTGCAGGTATTCCTTAATATCTATTGTATTTTTTTTCTTTTGCTGCATCATATCAAACTCCTGATATACAAAATGCTAACGCGCCAGGCTCCAAATCAACATCGAAGTTGTCGCGGTAATTGTAATTCGCAAAATATCATAAAATATCCCCCGTCTGGTTAAAGCAGTAAACAGCGACTCCTTTCGCTGCGGTATATAAATGGTGTCTCCGGATTTTATTTCAATGGGCGCGGGCAAACCATTTTTTGAATATTTTTCCAGATTAAGTGTCACAACACTGGAAAAGGATTTCCCTTTGATGATTACTTTCACTTCCTCCATTTTTGCCGATGGAGTGGGACCGCCCGCAAGTATGATTGCTTCGAGTACATTGAGCCGTTTTGTGAGCGGATATCCGCCAGGACTGGCAACCTGCCCGTAAATATAAAATGCATCTGCTGAAGGCTGCATTGTCGTAAGCCCTCCTGCGATACTCGTTTCCCCTGTTCCGGTTTCTGCGCTGATGCCGGGAATATTGATCGTATCTCCTGGATAGATGTCCGGTAAGCCGGTTTCATCACCTTCGGACAAGTAGCGGGATAAATCTACCGTGATCGTGTTTCCGGAACCTGTGCCACCGCGAATTACTTTCACTTTACTCAGAATCGCAGTTTCCGCCGGTCCACCGGCTTCGAGGATGATTTTCCACAAATCTGGCACGACTTCGAAAGCATATTTCCCTGGCTGTAATACATGTCCGGTGACATATACTTTTTTGCTACCATATTGATTTACAACAACCGATGCCTGGGAAACGCGCTTATTAAACAGCGACATTTTGCGGGCAATCTTCTCCGCCAATTCAGTCGGAGTTAAACCTGCTGCGGTCAAACTGCCGATTACCGGCAGCACAATCGTTCCGTTCTGACTAACCCGCACCGTGGAATTCAAGTTCGGTTCCTGCCAGAATGTTACTGCCAACTCGTCTTCAGGTCCGATAATATATTCCTGTGCACTGGACACGGAACACGCGTACAAAATCAACAATACGGTTATAAGAAATAGTGATGTGAATTTCATTCGTCGTCCCTTTTTACAGGCATTTTCATGTTTATGAATATTGATAATTATGTTTTCGATACTCATTCACTTTGATATTAAAACGATGAATTAAATCATAAAGAGTTACCCGGCTGATTCCCAACTCACGTGCGGCTTTGGATACATTGCCTTTAGTTCTGTTAAGCGCCAGATCGATGTGTTTGCGCTGCACGGTATCCACAATATCTACAAGCGTCGTATTCTTCTGCTGGACTTTATCATCGAGACCCAGGTCTTCGCAACTGATAATATTATTAGTGCTCATGATCACCGCTCGCTTCACCCGGTTTTCCAATTCCCGAACGTTGCCGAGCCATTTGTAAGTCATCATTCGTTCTACTGCCAGTGAATCGAAATGAAATATCCGTTTGTCATATTCTTTGGTGTAACGATTCAAAAAAGAATTTGCCAGCAACAGAATATCATCATTGCGATCTCTGAGAGGAGGAAGCGTAATGGTTATCACCGATAATCGGTAATATAAGTCCGGTCTGAAATTTTGCTTTTGAATCTCTGATTCCAGATTTTTATTGGTTGCGGCAACGATACGCACATTCACTTGTAGCGGCTGTTTTCCGCCAACCCGTTCGATTTCCTTTTCCTGCAGAAAACGAAGCAATTTTACCTGTAGCGTCGGACTCAATTCACCGATCTCATCCAGAAATGCGGTCCCTTCATTTGCTAATTCGAATTTACCTTTTTTCTGATAATAGGCGCCGGTAAACGCTCCCTTCTCGTGACCGAATAATTCGCTTTCCAGAAGGTTTTCCGGAATCGCACCGCAGTTAATAGGAATGAACGGTTTTTTTGCCCGAATACTTTGATAATGGATCGCACGGGCAACCAATTCCTTGCCTGTACCGCTTTCGCCATAAATAAGAACCGGCACATCCGTGGACAATACACGTTTAATGATACTGTAAACTTCCTGCATCTGCTGGCAGTCTCCGATGATATCATCAAAATGCCGCTCTTCCCGCATTCTGGAGCTCAATGTTTCATTCTCGAGCTCGATTCGTTGAATGTAGAGCGCCCGCTTGATAATGATTTTCAACTCATCGATATCAATGGGCTTCTTGTAATAATCATATGCACCCATATTAATCGCTTTATGGATAAATTCTTTCTCTTCGTTTCCGGTAATCATAATCACTTTCATTCGTGTACTCATTTTAACAATCTGTTCCAGTACCCACAATCCATCCCGGTCGCTGTTCGAAGATAGCGTGATATCCAGCGTTACCAAATTTGGCATGTCCGATTTAATGATATCGATTGCCTGGTCAGCATTTTCTGCTAACAGAATTTTATAATCATCCGCTAATGCCCATTTCAACTGCGAACGAATTCCCTCCTCGTCATCCACCACAAGAATAGTATTTTGATCTCGTGTTAATAATTCATTTTTCCTCATTCCAAATACTGCTACCTCCTGTTATTACACCCGTTAATTTTCTATATTCTGATGGTTAGTGGTCATTGGTAAATAAATTTTGAATTGCGTTCCTTCATCGCGCTTGCTGTATACTTCGATTGCTCCGCCATGCGCCTGAACGATCTCCTTGCTTTGATATAAGCCGATTCCCAAACCTTTGCGCTTGGTCGTTTGAAATGGTTTGAACAAATTCTGCTGAATAAATTTTTGTGACATACCGCAACCGGAATCCGATACGATCAATTCAGCAAAATCATGCTCTATTGCACCAGGGATGGATTTTTCGCCTAAATGGGGCAATTGTTCTGCCCTGCGGATTGTGAAACTCAATTGACCCTCATTCGCGAGAGCCTCGATTGCATTGATGATCAGATTTTTAATCACTTTTTTGAGAAGCTCCGGATCAGCTTCTAAAACCGGGAGTTTGCTGTAATCACGCTTAATTTTAATATGCTGCTGATGGGCTAATTTGACATCGGTAATTACATCTTCGATCAGTTGTTGAAGATGAATCTGCCGGCAGTTCAATTCCAGACGATCCGGCAATGTCGATAGCCTGCTAATCAATGATTTCATTTTATTGACTGTGTTCGTAATGGTGATCAACATATCTTGCTGAAATTCTTCGTTATCCCAATTTTTGCCGGCATTCTGAACTACGAGCGACAGCGTTGAAACGGAATTTTTGATATCGTGCAGCACAAAAGATGATAGTTTGTGAAACGATTCCATTTCTCTTGTTTGAACCAGATTCTCATTCAACCGAGCGTTTAAAATCGCCACAGATGATTGATTCCCCAGTGTATCCAGAAGATCGAAATCTTCCAGTGAAAACAGTCCGTCATCGATTTTAGGACCGAGCACCAAAATACCGATAAATTTTTTCTGAACGATCAGAGGGATGCATACCCGAACATCCAATGTCTCAAAATGGCTGATTTCTTCTTTTGTGATGCCGGATGTTTCCGGATTTTGAATCAAACCCGATATTTCAAGAGGCTCACCCAGTCGAAAAAGCCAATCCAAAAAGCGACTGTTCGGCTCAAATTTTATTTGATCTATAAAGGGCTGATTCTTTGTCTGCCACAATTTAAAACTGCCACTTAGAGTATCTTTCAAAAGAATCGCAACATGTCTTACCTGAAAAATTTGTGTAATATATTCCAGTATCGTTTCGAGCACATCTTCGATATTCACGACTTCGGAAAGGCTCTCGCTGAATTTGCCCCATTGCTCCCGGTAATCATATTTATTTCGATAGAAATTTCTGTCGATAAACGCCCGTATCCTTCTTTTTAGTGATTTGGATACCAGTATTGCCAGTAACATAACAAACACCAGAAACGCCGCCAGCACTGTGAAAAATGTCTGCATATCGCCACCAATCGATCGGACAATTTGCCCGATGATTCCGATCAATATCAAATAACTTCCCACAATGAAAATCGTGGCAGAGGAATACACGGCTTGTCTTCCGATTTTTACCTCGAATTGCGTTAACCCGTATTTTGCCAGATAAATCAGAAAAAATATATGTGAAATAATTATGATCCCCATTCCCGTTAAGACCAGCGATTTGCCCATGGTTTCGAACATCAGCAAATGACTGGTAATGTAAACAGCGAATAGAAAGTTTACGAACATCACAATAAGGATCGCCTTTTTGCCGTATCGGGCTGTGTGCTGTGATGAGCGAAACGTGCTTTCCAGATGGATCAATATTAATACCGATACCAGCAGTACAAAAACCAAAAAGTATCTGCCAATAGTTGTAATTTCAAAATATGCATTTCCCTGATAAAATTTTATTTCGGAAAATGGCTCTATCCAGTTCAAGATCAGAAAAAACAGACTGGAAGCAGATATAATCGAGAAAAGCCAGATCCGTTGTTTCAAAATTTCCGGGAAATTTTGCCGTGCGTAAACCAGGCTTACTCCGACGAATAGCGGCAACATCAAACAAAAACCAGAGGTGACGTATTTTGTCCAAAAAGAAGACTGTCCCGAATCGATTTTCCAGAATAGCATATATATTCCGGCATTCAGTGCAATTGCCAGAATAAACGCTGCATAAAACAGATAACGGACGATGTGTTTTGTTGCCAGGGAATAAAAAACGCAGCCCGTTAATACTGTTAAAATCAAAGTAATCAGTGAAAAGATAGTTTCGATCGACATTAATATTTACAATTCCCGCGTTTCCGATTTGAGATTCGCTTTATAGATTAATTGAAACCTCGTTGCTTTCAGTACTCAATCCACCTCTGTCAACGACGACGATTTTATAGTAATAAGTTTTACCGGGACGAACATCACTGTCAGTATAAAAATTCGCCGTATTGCTGCTGCTCATCCAGATAGGTGCCCTGTCCGCAGCGAATTTTGGTTGCTCTGCCCGATAAATCCGATACATGGAAAAATCGGAATCATTACACTGGTTCCAGCGCAGCTTGACAGCGCCGCTGCTTTCGATAATGGGAGTTTCCAGATAGAGCTGCTTCGGCGGGGTATTCTGTCCGGTTGTGATTGTCACCGTATTGCCCGCTTTATAATCACCGTTTCGATTGTAAACGAATAGCCTATAGTAATAGGTTTGATTTTCAGACAGTCCGTTATCAGCGAACTGCACCGTTTCCCGGTTATAAATCGATTTCACCAGTCGTGATGACAGCGAGACATCCGGATTTTCCGAGCGATAGATTTTATAACAATCGAAATCAGGCGCTGCGGATCGGGACCAGCTTAGCTGAGCTGTCGACCATCCCTTTGCATAACCGTTTAGTTGAACAGCAGAGATCTGTGAAATCTGCTGCCCACTGGTAGTCAAAATATCGCTCGCAGAGCTCAATCCGCCATTATCAAAAGCATATATTCGATAATAATATTTTTTATCTTTAATTACAGAATCATCCACATAATTTGTCTGCTCCTGGGAGCTGATACGCGTCACAAGCTTGTCGGTCGAATCAACGAAAGAATCTCCGGCACGATAAATCCGGTAATGGGAAAAATCAGTGTCGCTATTGCGTCGCCATGTTAATTCAATGGAAGAATGACTTGCTTCCCGCACTGAAAGCAGCTCGGGTTGTTGCGGAGGATTGTTATATTGCTGATAGCTGTTCACTTTGGATTTCAGCGCATATGTTTTTTGTTCAATCGAATGTGCCAGCGGAATATTCGGATATTCCTCCAGTAAACCGCCATATATTTGAAGCGCCTTTGCCGCGTTATTCAGTTTCTCTTCATAAATGCCGGCTAATGCCAGTGAGGAATTGATCCGCTTCGGGTGCGACAGTTTCATCTCGAGCATCGACTCCAGTGCATCCACAGCCTGCTGCCAGCGTTCGATGCGCACATAACTACTCGAAAGATAATCCAGTGCCATTACCGATAGCATTGTATTCGGATATTTAGTCACAATACTTTTGTAATGTTTGATTGCTGTCTCGTAGGCTGCATCCGCAAGATTACGTTCATTTTTCAACTTGTAATAATTCGCGATATAAAGTGGAACATCCAATGCCTTGGGATGTCGCGGAAATGCTTCCACAACCCATTGATATTCATTCAGCGCCTTATTCCAATTGTTTTCCATCTCATAAGTCTTGCCAATTGCCAACTGCGCCTGAATACATGCATCTGCGTTATTCGCATAATTATCAAGAATCAACTGGAATTCCGATCTCGCGTTTTCATACTTTTGTTGTGACACATAAAGTCCACCCTTTGCCAGGTAGACCAGAGGGATATCCTCATGATCCGGATAGGTGTTCAGGATGCGCTGATACATATATAATGCTTTTTGACGCTGACCCAGTTCATGCTCATAAAGCGATCCCAGTTTAAGCATGAGATTAAACACATTGAACCCGGATTGATATCGCCGAATGGTCTCATCCAGAACCTGAACTCCTTTTTGCCATTTTTCCTGCTCGAGATATGAATTCGCAATTTCATCCTGTGCCGCAAGTGAAACCATGGATTGCGGATACTTTTGGATGATACGCTGCAGATAGCGGCGAGATTTCTCATATTGTTCTTCAGCCAGAATATTTTTATTTTGCTGACGATAAATCCGTGCGATGTAGTTCGGTGTCTGTAAAATATCGATATTCGGTAACAACGTGTCAGCCAATACCGGGGAGTATTCATCGACAAGTTTCTGGTACGAGGCGATGGCATCATCAATCATTCCCATTCTTTCCTGGCTATTGGCAATCGCGAATTGCGCAATAGCACACAATTCTTTATCGCCCGATGCTTTCTTTATAATTTCCTGATATACCTCGATTGCTTTTGCATGCTCTTGCTGAAGTCTGCACAGCTTTCCGATTGCCATCCAGCTCTGTCGCACATAATTCCGAACTTCTTTCGGGCGATTGGCTTTATAACCAAATTCAATAATGATGTCACGATAGGCTTCCTCCGCTGCGGCATAATCTGATTTTGTGGCGATATCCGGATTAATTAAGATGTTCTGTTGTGCTCTCTCGGCTTTATAAAACATTTTCTCGATAGTATAAAGTTCGGAAACGCCGGTATACTCGCCGGTGCAGTTACAAAACAGCATGGCGAACAAACAAACACTGATAAAAATATATTTGAAATTATTTAATATTCTGACTGAAATTTTCATAGTTTACTCCAATATTCAGAAAATGCTTCCGTTCAAAAATATCCGTTTAATTCTATTTTTTATCATTCAGGAGAATATAAAAACGCGTTATCGTATTAATTTGAAAATAATTCGTTAAGAACGAAACAAGTATGCCGATTCCTAACACTGTTGCAATCATCTCCGGAGAAAATTTGGCGATGATTACATTCGCTTTGCCTGCCACATAACTAATTGGCATATAGATGAGAGTCGGCACTGCGACCAGCACAAACGTCGTGAGCATATTTTGCTTGAAAGTAGCAAATGTTTGAAAGATGGAGCGTAAAACGGACTGATCGCTTAAAACGATATATGCCGTGGCATAAGCGAAAATGGATGTAATAACAATACCTATGAGCAAAGCAATCATTTCGATTATCCGCAATACCGGATATGCGGGATGCAGAAATTTATCCATAATGTATGGCATACCTATAATTATGGACATGGTAAGCAACGATTCTACTATCCAGATTGTGAACAGCGTCGGATATTTCGAAAAGGTGCGGCGTAGCGCAATTCGAATGCTTATTTTATCTCTCATGAAGTTATAGGCAAAAACATGCGTTGCCACACCGATCATCAAACTTCCCACAACTCCGCTTAATACGAAATTCAATTGATTGAATAACGGAGTCAAAATATAGAAAAATGTCGGATAATGCAGCGCCCATTCACCGAAAAAGTTTCGAATGAGGGGCACATAAAATGCAACGAACGGGGGATTAACAAAATTCACCAGTGATACTAAAATACCGAATTGCACCGTTGCATAGAGTGCAAATGGTATAAATGTCTTAACTTTTTTCATCGATTTAAAACACTGTTGCCATAGCCAGAAAATTCGTTTTATCCGTTCAAACATATTCATCGTTCTCCTATCTTATAGTCCCGATTGCGCTATCGAATTATGGCATTGTCTTCGCATGAACTTCATTGCTTCCGGAGCGTAGACCTCCGCTGTCATTTACAAAAATGCGATAGTAATAAGTTGTATTTTGTTCGAGATTGGAATCCGTGAATTCCGTAATTTCCTGATCATTAATAATTGCTGTAGGTGCTATTGATACTGTATCGCTGATCGAAGTCTTTGACCGAAACAGCGTATACATTGCAAAATCATCATCCGAATTTCTGGACCAGGATAAACCTAATGAAACACTGTCAATAATCGACGGCGATGCCAGCACAACAGGCGTCGGTGCTTCATTGGCATGGGTCGTACCACTTTCAATATTGCTGCCCGCTGCGAGTCCGCCACCGTCATAAACATAAATGCGATAGTAATACGTCGTCGCTTCATCGAGACCCGTATCCTCATACTCGGTCGCGTGCTGATCCGTGATAGTCTGCACTAAAAAGGACGTGGAATCCACTGTTACAGAATTTGAACGGTATATTTTATATTTTGAGAAATCGCTATTACCATTTTCAGACCAATTCAATCGAAGCGAGTTCAAATCATCTTGCAATGCAACGACAGGATACAGCACCACAGCAGTTGGGCGCGTGTTAGAGTTTGTTCTTCCCTTTTTCTCATTGCTTTTTGAATATAATCCACGGCTGTCATACACGAAAATCCGGTAATAATATTCTGTGTCCTGTTCAAGTCCTTCATCCTCGTAACTCGTTATATTCTGGTCAGTAATCGTCGTAACAAGCACCGAAGTTGAATCGACGTTTGGATTTAGAGACCGATAAATTCGATACGCAGCAAAGTCGTTATCTTCATTTTTCGACCAATTCAAATTGAGCCTCGTCAGCGAATTTGCCACCGGTGAGACGCTGAACAAGGTGATCGCCGCTGGCGGTTGATTCATGTTCGTGGTCCCGTTCACTTCGTTACTGCCACGCGTCAGACCGCTGCTATCATACACATAAACCCGGTAATAATAAGTAGTATTCCCTTGCAAACCGGTATCTTCGTAAGTCGTTGAATTTTGATCATCGATAATGCTAATCAGGGTTGAGGTTGAATCGACGCCGGCTGTCAATGAACGATAAATGCGGTACGCTACAAAATCCGTGTCTTCATTCTTGGACCAGCTTATGTTCAGAGAAGTCAGTGAATTACCCACCGGAGCAGGCGGATACAGATAAACCG